>CAZOSU010000022.1:0-15812 GCA_964582515.1 uncultured Acetatifactor sp.
GGCTGTGAACCATCGCATTGTGAGATATGAAGGCAAAGGAGGGAAAAGGGTATGAAAAAATCGAGAGTATACATCTGTATAGACCTAAAAAGCTTTTATGCCTCCGTGGAGTGTGCAGACAGGGGACTGGACCCGCTGAACACAAGGCTGGTGGTAGCAGACCCCGAGCGAAGCGAAAAGACCATATGTCTTGCCATTTCGCCGGCCATGAAGGCATTGGGAATTCATAACAGATGCCGTGTATTTGAGATTCCAAAGGGCATTGATTACATCATGGCACAACCACGTATGCAGCGATATATCGATGTTTCCGCGGAAATTTATGGTATTTATCTGCACTTTATTGCCAAGGAGGATATCCATGTGTACTCCATTGATGAGTGCTTTATGGATGTGACCGATTACCTCCATATGTATCACATGACCGCAAAGGAGCTTGCGGTGCGTATTATGCAGGAGGTCTATGATAAAACCATGATTACGGCTACCTGTGGGATAGGGACCAATTTATACCTTGCCAAGGTGGCGCTGGATATTACTGCCAAGCACGTGGATGATCATGTGGGTTATCTGGATGAGGAAGCTTACCGAAATACACTCTGGAAGCATCGTCCCCTGACAGATTTCTGGCGGGTAGGGCGTGGGATTGCCAATCGGCTTTCTACTTGCGGAATCTATGATATGCAGGGGATTGCAGAGGCGGATGAAGATTTGATGTATCAGCTTTTTGGCATTGATGCGGAGCTTCTGATAGACCATGCCTGGGGGCGGGAGACGACTACGATGCCGGATATTAAGAATTTTAAGTCCAAGCACAGCTGCTTATCCAGCGGACAGGTTCTTTGCCATGGCTACAGTTTTGCGGACGGGAAGCTGATTGCCAAGGAAATGGCGGATTTACTATGCCTTGAGCTGGTAGCGAAAAATCTGGTGACCGAATCTGTTTCGTTATATATAGGGTATGAAAACGGGTATAACAGACCTCATTCCAACGGGAGTATAAATCTTCCTACAGCCACTTGCTCGGCAAAGCTGATTATGAGCTATGTGGAGAAGCTGTATGACCGCATTGTGGACCGCTTTACCCCTGTGAGGCGTCTGAATCTGTCCTTTAATAATGTGGTGGCGGGGGAGTACCAGCAGTATGACCTTTTCACGGACCCTGGGGAGCTGGAGCGAGAGAAGAAGATGCAGCTGGCAATGCTGGATATTAAGAAAAAGTTTGGAAAGAACGCCATTTTAAAGGGCATGAATCTGGAGGAGAATGCCACGACCATAGAGAGAAACAGACAGATTGGAGGACATAAAAGTGGGGACTAGACCCAAAATGAGCCCGGCAGACCGGGCCAAGCAGTTTATGCCTTTTGCCGCACTGAAGGGCTACGAGGAAGCGCTTCGGGAGAAGGAAAAGGAAGTGGAAGAAAAAATGAAAAGCGAAGTAGGAGAAAGGTACAGAGAAGATTTTTCGAGTTTCGACTAAAGTATTTTGGTTTTGGGTCGATAACTTATACAAGAATGATTCAATGTGTGTAGAGTTTATAAGGAGGAGTCCATATGAGAATAGAGTCTTATAACCAGATTCAGCAGATTTATCAGAAACAGCGCGTAAGTAAAAGTAAATCTGTGTCCCAGACAGCGCAGACCGATATGCTCCAGATTAGCAGTCTTGGAAAGGACTTCCAGACTGCGAAGGCAGCAGTTAAGAATTGCCCGGATATCAGAGAGGATGTTACCGCACCCATCAAGGCTAAGATTGATAACGGTACTTACGACGTAGAAGCTGCAAGCTTTGCAGAGAAGCTTATGCAGAAATACGCAGAGTTGGGGTAAGAGACAGTGGCGAGCCTAATGGAGAACCTGATTCAGGTGCTAGAGGAGGAGCAGGTTCAGTACACAGGATTGCTGGAGCTGTCAGCAAAAAAGACCGACTACATTGTGGCCGGCGATTTGGAAAACATTACAAAAATCACGGATGAAGAAGGCTTATGGTTGGGGAATCTTAATCGTCTGGAGAAGAAGAGAGAAGAGGTTACCGCAGATATTGCCAATGTACTTAACAAGGATGTTAGCACTTTAAAAATTACAGCACTGGTCGAGATGCTTGCAGGCAGACCCCAGGAGCAGAAGCGTTTAAAGGACGCAGGAGATGCTCTTTCTAAGGTGGTAAGGGACTTAAAGCGTATCAATGAGAGAAATCAGGAATTGCTCGACCACGCCCTGCAGCTTGTAGAGTTTGATATGAATTTATTGCAGGCCATGCGTACCGCACCGGTCACTGCCAACTACAACAAGGGCGCATACAACACAGGAAGTGTGATAGGAACCGGAAACCGCGGTTTCGACGCAAAGCAGTAGGCTTTGTAACCTTGAGAAGAAAGAGAGGTGGATGTATATGCCACTTATGGGAAGCCTTTGGATTGGAACATCAGGATTACAAACAAGTCAGAATGCGCTGAATACCACAGCGCATAATTTATCTAACGTGGACACTGCCGGATACGTAAGACAACAGGTTCAGCAGGGTACCAAGTTCTATAATACTCTTGCAATTGCTCCGAAATCCATAGCGAATCAACAGTACGGTCTGGGTGTAAACTACAGCGCCGTTAAACATATAAGAGATTATTTCCTGGACAAGACATACCGAGAGGAATCCGGTCGTGCCATGTTTTATCAGGTTTCTTCAGAGACCCTGGAGGAGGCGGAAAACCTTCTTGGTGAGCTGAATGGAGAAGCGTTCCAGACCACCATGAGTAATTTATGGACCTCAGTGCAGGAGCTTTCCAAGGACCCGACAAGCTCTGTAACCCAGGGACTTATGGTGCAGAGAGCGGAGGAGTTTATCGAGCGTGCCGTAAATATTTATGACAGCTTATGCTCCTATCAGGATAATTTGAATGCACAGATTAAGCAGAAGGTTGATTTGATTAACCAGTACGGCAATCAGATTCTGGCATTAAATGACCAGATTCGCAACATCGAGTCCGGCGGAATCGAGCATGCTAACGACCTTCGTGATGTGCGGGATACCATTTTGGATGAGCTGGGCGCACTGGTGAATATGACATATAGTGAGAATATGTACGGTGATGTATCCGTCCGTATCGAGGGAGTGGATTTCGTAAAGGGCTCCATGTGTTATGAAATCGGGCTGTATGTGGATGAGACCACCGGCTTTTATACCCCGTTCTGGCCCATGAATGCCAAGTACGAGCTCCTTGATAATGGCACCAGAGAGTACAATATTGAGGGTGCGGAGGTCTTTGACTTGACCAAAGAGATTTCCACGGATATGGAAACGGACATCGGCGGACTAAAGGCAATGCTTCTTGCCCGTGGTGACCACAGAGCGGATTACACCGATATAGAGAAGGATTACAGTGCGGTAGAGCAGTCCGTTATCATGAATCTGCAGGCGGAATTTGACCAGCTGATTCACAATGTAGCAAGCAAGATTAACGGTGTACTGCAGGAGGCTGCCGGCGGTGTCAGAGGGGATTTGACATTGCAGGATGGAACAGTTTTAGAGAATGCTTATTATTTTGAAAGCGACCCGGATGGTTACATGAGAAAGGAAGACGGTCAGCCCATCCAGATGTTTGCCAAGATTACCACCGATGCTTATGACAAGGTCATCGGAGCGGACGGTAAGGAATACTGGGTGTACGCAGAGGAGGATTTTGCGGAGACCGACAGCTTATATATTCTGAGTAACATTCAGATTGACAGAGAGTTAAAGCAGGCACCGGCAAGCCTTAGCTTCCGTTTGGAGGACAACAGTGAGGATATGGATACGGTAAATGCGCTGGTGGAAGCTTTCACGGAAGAGATTTATACCTTAAATCCCAAGGTGAAAAAGACCACATCCTTCATGGATTATTATACGGACCTGGTGTCTCAGGTTTCCAACAGCGGCTATGTATTCAACAGTGTCTACGAGAACCAGCTAAATACCGTGGAAGCTACGGAAAATGCCAGACAGCAGATTATCGGCGTATCCTCCGATGAGGAGCTTTCCAATATGATTAAATTCCAGAATGCCTACAATGCATCCAGCCGTTACATTAATGTGGTGAGCCAGATGCTGGAGCATATTATCAATACCTTAGGTATGTAGTTAGACAGAAAGGCGGAGATGTAAATGCCATCAACATTTTTCGGATTAAATACAGCATATACCGGACTTCTTGCCAACAATGCTGCATTAAATACAACTGCCAATAATATTGCCAATGTACAGACCGAAGGCTACAGCCGTCAGCAGGTGGTGCAGGAAGCAGCCAATGCCCTTCGCGTGTTCCAGACCTATGGATGTGCCGGTGCCGGTGTGGAGACACTGGCTATCGAGCGTATCCGAGATGATTTCTATGACCAGAAATATTGGGACAACAATACCAAGACCGGCGAGTATGAAATCAAGGCATACTATATGAAGCAGATTGAAACCTATTTTGAGGATAATGGTGTGAATTCCGGCTTTAAGACCATCTTTGATGACTTTATGGTGGAGGCGATGCAGGAGCTTTTGAAGGATCCCAGCAGCGACTCTACCAAAGCGCAGTTTGTGGGCAAGGCAGATGCACTGGCAGAGTACTTCAACAGTCTGGCCGGTAATCTGGAAGCACTCCAGAAGGATATCAATGCAGAGTTAAAGCTCAAAACCGATGAGATTAATTCTCTGGCTTCGGAAATTGCTACCTTGAATAAGCAGATAAATGTTATCGAATTAACCGGCTCTAAGGCAAATGAGCTTCGTGATAAGAGAACACTTCTTTTGGATGAGTTATCCAAGATTGTGGATATTGAATGTATTGAGACACCTGTTTACGATGCAAATCAGCCTGATCGTGAGACCGGTGCCAACCGTTTCCTTGTGAAGCTGGCAGGAGGTCAGGTACTTGTGGATACGGCTGCATACAATGGGCTTCATTGTGAAGCACGCGAGCTTTATGAGAAGGTAAACCAGACGGACATCGACGGACTTTACGATGTGTACTGGGACAACGGCGAGAAATTAAACCTTTACAACCCCCTTCTTGGCGGCGAGCTTTACGCTTTGGTACAGCTTCGTGACGGTAACAACAATGAGAATTTCCAGGGAACGGTGACCGCTGTTGGAACCACAGAGGATGGCGGTCAGGATATAGTCACGGTTTCTGTGAAGAATGCCTATCTGATGGATTTAAATAAGAGTAATCTTTCCGATCAGGGTGGTGTCATCAATCTGGGAAATCATCTGTATTACTACGACAGCTGGGAATACAACAGAGCAGAGGACGGCACCGTTACTTACACCTTCACCCTATCCGATGCAACGAAGAATGAAGGAAAAAGAGTAAGCGAGGATCGTATTTATAAAGAGGCAACCATTGGTAAGGACATTGCTTATCAGGGAATTCCCTACTACATGAATCAGATGAATGAGTGGGTGCGGACCTTTGCACAGAAGTTCAATGACATCATTACCAGTGGTGTGGATATTGATGGAAATGCAGGAAATATGCTGTTTGTGGGTGACAAGACCACGGAGAATGACCAGTATGATTTCCCGTCAGAAACCCGTTTTGATTTGGGCGGTGCGGTTAGTGTGAAATGCGGGGACGACAGCTATTATCGTCTGACCGCAGGTAACTTTAATGTATTTACACCGATTTACAATAATGCAAGCCTTCTGGCTACCAGATACAACGCCAGCGACGGTGTGGAGCAGGTAGATTTACTGAAGGATTTAGCGAATCTTGCCACCGATAAGGATGCTTTGACCTTCCGCGGAAGCTCTTGTAATGAGTTTTTGCAGTGTGTGCTTAGTGACATCGCGCTGAATGCAAACAGAGCAAATACCTTTGAAACTAACTACACTGACATCGGCAAGATGATTGACAACCAGAGAATTTCCATTTCCGGCGTAGACGAGGATGAAGAGGCGGTGAATCTGGTAAAATATCAGAATGGCTACAATTTATCCTCCAAGATGATTCAGGTACTGACGGAAGTATACGACAGACTGATTCTGGAGACCGGAGTTTAATGGAAAAATCCATAAATGCTGCGGCCCAAGGCTTGTGGGCTGTGGAAAGGTAGGGATTATTAAATGAGAATTACGAATAAAATCATGCGAAACAATAACCTGGCAAACATCAATACCAACAAGATTTACCAGGATAAGTTAAGTACACAAATGTCTACCCAGAAGAAAATCAGCCGTCCCTCCGAGGACCCTGTTGTAGCCATTCGTGCACTGAGACTTCGCAGTAATGTTACGGAGGTAACCCAGTACTACAGCAAGAACATTCCTGATGCACAGAGCTGGCTGGAGGTAACAGAGAAGGCACTGGATAACCTGACCGGTATTATCACGGACATGATTAGTCAGTGTACCAAGGGCTCCAATGGTGACCTTACTTCTTCGGATAGAAATATTATCATCGAGCAGCTGAAGGCTCTGGGTGATGAAGTGTATACCACCGGTGATGCTGACTTTGCAGGACGATATGTATTTACCGGATATCGTACCAATACTTCCTTAAGCTTCATGAAGGCGGATACCATTGATTATGAGATTACCGAGCAGGTGACCAAGGAAAGCATTGATACCATCAGCGTAATCCGTACCACTACCAAGGATGCTGACGGCAACGTGGTGAATGATTTAAAGGATATCAACGAAGCAAACTACGAGGATATGGATATCAACGAGACGGATATCTCCCAGATTGAGGTGTACAGAATCCGTCTGGCCTACAGCAACTGTGGCGACGAAGTGCCTGCGCTGACCTACAAGGAGTCCGATGGAAATGGTAACTTCACCGACAAGACCATGCCTGTGACGGTGCTTCATGATTATGAGGACCCTTATACTGCTGCGGCAGATATGGAGGGCATGGGCGCTGTATATGTACCGGAGACCGGTGAAATGCTCCTCAGTGAAGAAGCATACAAGGCATTAAAAGCTACGGAAGATTCCGCAGCCACCAGTGCCATCGATGAGGACGAAATCCGCATTACCTATCACAAGACAGACTGGAAGGAGGGTGACCTTCGTCCGGAGCATTATTTTGCGTGTACCTCCACCGACGAGGATGGTAATGTGATTAGCTATAACGATTCTTATCTGGAGAGCAATGAAAGACTCCGCCAGGTGATTGAATATGACGTAGGCTTTAATCAGGTGATTCAGGTGAATTCTACTGCGGACGAGTGCTTTAAGCACAAAATCGGCCGCGAGGTGGAGGACCTTGTAAACGCGATGCAGGACGTAGTGGATATGGAAGCTATCGTTACTGATTTAAAGGCAGAGCTGGAGAAAACCGGCGTGGATACCGATTTGGTGCAGACCAGACTGGATGCGGCAAACAAGGCTCTTACCCTTATGAAGGACAAGGCTCAGAGAATGTTTGAAGCAGGAATTACTACTTTCCAGGAATGTCTGGATGAGGCAAATCTGTCCATCACTAACTGTGGTACCAGAAGCAGCAAGCTTTCTCTGGTAGAGAGCCGTATGCAGGTGCAGAAGACCACCTTTGAGACCTTGAAGAGTGAAAATGAGGATGCGGATATCACGGAAGTGGCGATTCAGTTAAGCAGTGCAGAGCTTACCTATGAAGCAGCGCTGATGGCTACCGGTAAGATTATGCAGACCACACTGCTGAACTATATTTAAGGGTGATTTGGGGAGGAGAAGATTGATACACCTTCAACCCGCTTATTAAGGCAGTATGGCAAGCGAGCTTGCCATATTAAGGAGAAGAAAACATGAAGATTAATACTAAGGTTTTTGGCGAAATCGATATTGAGGAAAGCAAAATTATTACTTTTGAGAATGGTATTATCGGATTTCCGGAGCTGAAAAGCTTTACATTACTTTACAATGAGGAGGAAGGCGCGGGCGCAGTGATTCGCTGGCTGCAGTCTATTGAAGAGCCGGGCTTTGCCATTCCGGTAATGGACCCATTTGAAATTGTAGAGGATTATAGCCCGGAAGTGGATGATGAGCTTTTGAAGAATCTGGGGGGAATCAATGAGGAAAATGGACTTGTGCTGGTAAGCATCACCATTCCCAAGGATTTGACTAAGATGAGTATTAACTTGCAGGGACCATTCGTTATTAATGTAAATGAACGCAAGGGATGTCAGGTGATTGTGGAGGGTGGCGGTTACCCTGTGAAATACTATATTTATGACATTTTAAAAGCGAGAAAGGGTGGTGAATAAATGCTGGCATTATCTCGTAAAAAGGGTGAGGCTATCATCGTGAACAACAACGTAGAAATCACCATCTTAGAAGTAAAAGGAGACCAGGTGAAAATCGGAATCTCCGCACCTAAGGAGGTGCCCGTATACCGTAAGGAGGTATACGCACAGATTCAGCAGGCAAATGAAGAGGCAGTAAGTGCAGAAGGACTTGCAGCTTTGGCAGATTTGCTGGGGTAATATGAGAGTGAGAGGGAGTCGGCGGTGCCGGCTCCTTTTTTGAATGGCTGTTGGGTTGAACGAGGGACATTATACCGGATGTGGGGCTCTTTTTTGGGCGGAGAGTGTGTGTGGAAGTTGATTTGGGCATATGTAGCCAGAGTACTGCGCTATACCCAAAAGCAGGTGTGAAATAGGTAATTTTATGGTGTTATGTAAACTGATTGGGCAGATGTGAAAATTATTGTTTGTTATACCCAGTAAATAGGTGAATATGTGGGTAGAGGATTGAATTATTTCTCTATATGCCCAAAGAGTTTACATAACAACAGAGAGATAGAAGGATTCCTACACTAAATTGGGCAGAAGAAATGGATGGATGCCTATATGCCCAAAAGTAACAATTCAACACTCCAAAATCCGGGCAATCACAAGAAATATCGCTCAATATTCTCTTTTACAACGTCAAAGCTCAAAGGATGCTGTTTGGTTTCGTAGGTTGTAATCAGTTGTATGGTCGGAATGATGCCATTTTGTGCGTATTGAGTGATTTTATTGCCGGTTCTCTGACAGTATTTGGCATCATCCATTAAACCGAAATGCTCCCAGTAGTAGTAAGCCCCAGTATCGGGATGTCGAATAGTAAAATCGGGATAATAAACGCCGTCCGGAAAGTAGAGAGCCGCTTCGTATCGAAAAGGGATATTATGGGAGTGCAGCATTGTGGCAATGAGAGCTTCGGATTTTGAACGCATAAATAGGTTGTTGGGTGCAGGATGGATGAGGTCATCCGGATAGAGAGGGTTCTTATCATAGGGAGCCTGCATCCAGTCATCAAGCTCCGTAGAAAAATGTTGAAAAGAAGAGGATAAAAGCTCTGCGTAACCGGGAGTAGTGAGAAGGGATAGATACGCATCGTCGGCATCGGAATCGTGATGTCTTAGGTAGAAGCTTAGTGCGCGCAATTCCTTTTGAATAGTCTCAAGGCGCAATGTCAGAAACTTTTTATGAGCCAATCGCTCAGCCAGCGCCCTGTTTTTCTTGGGAATATAAGTTTGGGAGTGACCGTCACTTTGATACCACTTTACATAGTCGCCATTGGAGGTGCAGATGAGTTTTCCCTCAGGGAAGGATGCCAGCTGGCGCTTTAGACGAGCTTCTTCCTGCAAAAGAGAGCTGTGTCTGGATGAAATTTGTTGATACAACATGAATAATAGATTCCTTTCAAATTATTTGCGAATGGATGCGTGAGCAATGGCAGAAACGCCGGAAGTGAAATTGATATGGTGATTATAAGACTGGATACAAAGTACTGTCAAGGATGTAATGAAAATCGATACAGTCGGATAATATAAAAAAATAAAAATATAAAAAATTCAGATAAATTTTGAAAAGGATATTAACTTACAGGTGAAATATGTCGAAAAAAAGAGAGTAGGTATAATGAGAATGCTGGCTTAAGGTATAGATAAAACTCAGCTAAGCTTTCACATAGATATGAGTGTGATGGAATAAAGATATATAGAAGAATTTGCAGGTTGATATGGCGCAAATCTGCAGGGATGCGGAAGGTTTTCAAGGAGGAAAATATGGTTGTCGTTCATAATCTTAGTGCAATGAATGCGCAGAGGATGTTTGGGGTAAATTCGAAGAAGAAAGCTGGGTCAACAGAAAAGCTGTCATCAGGTTACCGGATTAACAGAGCGGCAGATGATGCCGCAGGATTGTCAATTTCAGAGAAGCTACGTCGACAGATTAGAGGTTTGGATCAGGCGGCGGAGAATTGCCAAGAAGGTGTTAACATGGTTCAGGTTGCAGATGGTGCGTTGGCAGAAGTTCAAGAAATGTTACATAGAATGACGGAACTCTCTGTGAAGGCGGTCAATGGAACTCTGCAACTGGAAGATAGAGAATTTATACAGGAGGAGGTATCTCATCTTGTATCAGAAATTTCACGTATAGGAAAGAATACCAGCTATAATGATCTGTATATGTTTGATAAGATGCGACCGGATTCGGCAGAAAGCATCAGTGTGACTTCGCTGGTGAAGTCTCCAGCGGCAGATACCGGGTATTTGACGGAAGTATACGATGATGGTACCGGTGGAACGAATGCATTTCATCCCGCAGCGAATCTGGATTTTAGTGGAATTAACGCATCAAATATTTCGTTTTTATACAATAAATCCTTCTCCTTTGCGTGCAGTCAGGCCTGCCCGGAGATGTTTATTTTTAAAATGGTAGATGGAGATGGGACACAGGATAGTGTGGATGGGCAGAATAATGGAAGTAATCCGCATACATATACCATTGATATCCATGGAATGACGCAGGGAAGTGAAATTGTAGCTAAGTTATATAATTATGTCAAAGATAATATGCCGAATAGCTATACTCCGCTTGCGAATGGGGATTTGAATGTGAGTCATTCTAATTTGATAAAAATGACGGATGCCAATACTTTGACGATTTATGCAACGATAGGGTATGCAACGGAAGCACAGGCTGCGGCGAAATTCGCCAATGCAACCGGACCATACGGTGGTATTGACTGTTCACAGGTTACGAATGCAATACAGAGGACAGGGGACAATCTGGTGACGATTCAAGCTGGTTGTGAGGCCGGAGATACTATAGATATTATTTTTCGTCGTATGAATTCGCAATTGTTGGGGATAGATGTAGTGGATGTTAGTACTGTGAATGGTGCATCAAGTGCTATCTCTAAAGTGGATTCTGCGCTGAAACAAATATCAAGTCAGCGTGCAACACTTGGTGCATCGCAGAATCGTTTGGAGCATGCAATAGATAATTTGCTGAACGTATCGGAGAATACCCAAGCGGCAGAGAGCCGGATACGAGATACGGATATGGCCAAGGAAATGGTGACATATTCCAACACCAGCATATTGGAACAGGTAGGGCATGCCATGATGGCACAGGCCAATCAGAGCAATCAGGGCGTTTTGAATCTATTGAATTAAATAGAGTATGAAAATCGGAGCTCAATGGCTCCGATTTTTTGTAAAGGCAACTAAAGAAAAATAATATTTTATCCGATAAAAAATATAAGATAGTGGGCAGGACCCGCAAAAATGGCTAATGCACCAAGGATAGGTGCTTTCACAATTATTTAAGATTCACACGGAGGTGGATAGTTATGGCAGTAGAACCATTAGGAAGTATTATGAGCGTGCAGGCACAAGGAGCAGTGCAGAGCAGACCCGTAGCAGCACAGGCACAGACAACTGTGACCGTTGATACTCAGCCGGTAGAACCTGTGGAAAAGGTAGAACCTGCGCAGAAGAGCGAGAATCAGGGAACGGAGACCGACCCTAATGCGGCACAGGAACAACAGGCTAGTCAGGAACAGATTCGTAAGGCTGTGGAGCAGTTGAATAAGAATATGCGCCATTCAGAAGCGGTATTCGGAATTCATGACAAGACGAATAGAGTGACAATCAAGATTGTAGACAAAGAAACCAAAGGAGTGATTAAGGAAGTACCACCGGAGAAAACTCTGGATATGATTGCAAAGGTGTGGGAGATTGCAGGTATTCTGGTGGACGAGAAGAGATAGGAGGAATACGATATGGCAATGAGAATGACGGGGCTCATGTCGGGTTTGGATACGGAGAGTATTATTCAGGAATTGGTAGCAGCCAGACAGACAAAGGTTGATACTGCTGTAAAAGCCCAAAAGAAGCTGGAGTGGAAGCAGGAAGCATGGAAGGAACTAAATACCAAGATTAAGAATCTGCAGACCAAGTATATCAATAATATGCGATTTACCACTGCTTACATGAAGAAGACTACGAAGGTTTCCAATAGTAGTGCAGTGAGCGTAATCACCGGCGATGGTGCAATGAATGGTGTACAGGAGCTGGAAGTAAAGCAGCTTGCAAAGACCAGCTACCAGACCGGTGGAGTTGTTGGAGGCGATGGTAGTGCTACGGCAGTGACTACGTTGAAAGACCTGGGTGTTGCAGAAGGTTTTTCCGGTACATTCCAGGTGAAGGATAAAGACGGAAATGTGACTAAGCAAATTGATATTACATCAAGCAGTACCATTTCTGATGTGCTCACAGCGATGAAGGGAGCTGGATTAAATGCAAACTTTGATGCAAATCAGCAGAGATTCTATGTCAGTGCAAAGGAATCCGGTGCAGATCACGATTTCTCTTTTGAAGCAGATGCTACAGTTTTAAGTGCACTTGGTTTAGACAGTGGAAATAAGATTACAGGACAGAGTGCGATTATTGAATTAAATGGAGTGGAATATACCAGTAATTCTAACGTATTCGATATCAACGGCCTTACCATCACTGCACTGTCAGAAACCAATGGCGAGAAAGTGACTGTTACCACGCAGGATGACACCGACGGAATCTATGATATGATTAAGGGATTCCTAAAGGAGTATAATGCTGTCATCAATGAGATGGATAAGCTCTATAATGCTGATTCTGCGAAGGACTATGAGCCATTGACAGATGATGAGAAGGAGGCAATGTCCGAAACAGAAATAGAGAAGTACGAGGAGAAGATTAAGAGTGCGCTTCTTCGTAGAGACGAGAATTTATCTTCGATTAGCTCCGCTTTGAAGAGCGTTATGTCTTCCGGTATCGAGGTGGATGGTGAGACCATGTATCTGTCTGATTTCGGTATCAATACTTTAGGTTATTTCTTAGCTGCAGATAATGAGAAGAATGCATATCATATTGATGGTGACCCGGATGATGGAGATACCTCCGGTAATGCGGATAAGTTAAAGAGTATGATTAGCACGGACCCGGACAAGGTGGTGTCTTTCTTCTCCCAGTTATCCAAAAATCTTTATGCGAAGATGGATTCTTTATCCAGGTCTGTAGATGGATACCGTAGCTATGGAAGCTTCTATGATGACAAGAAGATGAAGTCAGACTATAGCGATTATACGACCAAGATTGCAGAGTTAGAGGAGAAGCTTGCAGACTACGAGGATAAGTGGTATGAAAAGTTCGCGGCTATGGAGACTGCTCTGGCAAAACTACAGTCAAATACAAATGCTGTGACCAGCTTGTTGGGAGGTTACTAGGATGGCGTTACCGAATGCCTATGCGCAATATAATAATAGTAAGGTTCTGACAGCCTCTCCTGCAGAATTGACCCTGATGCTTTATGAGGGGGCTATTAAATTCTGCAATATTGCAGAAGAAGCTGTGGAGCAGAAGGATATAGAAAAGGCTCATAACAATATCAAGAAGGTGCAGAATATCATAGACTATCTGCGCAAAACTCTGGATATGAAGTATGCAGTGGCACAGGACTTTGAGAGAATCTATGTATATCTGGAGCAGAGATTACTTCAGGCAAATTTAAAGAAGGACAAGGAAATCTTGGCTGAAGTGAATTTGCATCTGCATTCTGTCCGTGATACATGGAAAGAAGTCATGAAAGCAAATAAGTAGAGAGGAATGGCTTAATGGAGAACCAATTAACTATTCTGAAAGAAAGCCTTGAGAAGAAGTTACAGGTGCTTGGAGAAATTCAGGAGTATAATAAAAAGCAGGAAAAGGCTTTTTCCGGAGAGAATGTGGATATGGGCAGCTTTGACGTCGCAGTGGAGGAAAAGGGCGCTCTGATTGAGAAGCTTTCCCGTCTGGACGACGGCTTTGAGACATTGTACGAGAGATTGTCCCAGCAATTGAAGGATAATCGGGAGAAGTATGCTTCGGAAATTAAGGAGTTACAGACACTTATCAGTCAGGTAACGGAGCTCTCTGTATCCGTGCAGGTACAGGAAAAGCGAAATAAACAGCTGGTAGAGCAGTTCTTTGCCAGAGAAAAGGCTACTATCGGGCAGAACCGGAAGGCTTCCAAGGCGGCATATGATTATTACAAAAAGGCGAGCAATACATCCTATGTACCGCCACAGTTTATGGATAGTAAACAGTAGAATATTTTAAATGTAAGCGCTACCCCTACTGATGGTAAGGGTAGCGTTTTTTTACATTCCGTACTTAGCAGGGATTATGCGGAGCATTTTGGCTTTACGCAGTCAGAGGTAGATGAGATGCTACAGTACTATCAGATTTCGAATAAAGGTTCTCAGCTTAAAGAATGGTATGATGGATATGTGTTTGGAGAGGTAGAGGTGTATAATCCGTGGAGTGTCATTAATTATGTGAAGGCGGCAAAGGCAGATGTGACAACATATCCCAAGGCTTATTGGTCTAATACTTCATCGAACAGTATTGTGCGAGAGTTAGTAGAACGGGCGGATAGTACAGTGAGACAGGAGATAGAGACTCTGCTTCAAGGTGGAACCATAGAGAAGTCCATAGTGGAGGATATCACGTACGAGGAGATTTACAAAAGTCAGGATAATCTATGGAGCTTTTTGTTTTTTACCGGTTACCTGAAAAAGGTGGAGGAGCATTTTGCACCTGATAAGATGCAGATGACACTAGCCATTCCTAATGAGGAAATCAGGTATATTTACCACAACACAATTATGGAGTGGTTCCAAACAAAGGTTGATAAGCAAGATCTTGGTTGTTTATATGAGGCTGTGAAGGTGGGGGATTGTAAGAGGATAGGAGAAATACTGACGGGGCAGTTGGTAGAAACTATTAGCTTTTTTGATTATGCAGAGAATTATTATCATGGTTTCGTTTGCGGTCTTTTGAAGGGGTGCCAGGAGTTTGTGATTCTGTCCAATAGGGAGAGTGGAAATGGCAGACCGGATATTTTGATGAAAACACCTTCGGTGAGCGGAATGGCGATTATCATGGAACTTAAGGTGGTGAGAGCTTATGATGAAATGGAAGCCGGATGTGCACAGGCGTTGGCACAGATAGAGGAAAAGGCATATGATATGACTTTGAAGAAGGAGGGGTATGAGAAGATTCTGAAGTATGGGATTTGTTTTTATCGAAAGGAATGTATGGTGAGGAAACTATAGAAAAGTGCAAATGCACAAAAAACACACGTGAAAATTGTGCAATATTTCATCTAAAGTAATTCCCAAAAACTCCGATATATTTAACAAGTAAAGCAAATAAAGCTTAAAAAGTTGAATTGCTTTCTGAATCGTAGCTGAAATCAATCCGCACAATTGAGGAAGGCTACCGTAACCGTTTACTGAGTGTACGACTTGTGCGAATCGGGCAAGCAGTAAACAAGCTAATAATCGCAAGGATGCGATATAATATTTATTTCATATTCAAGGAGGAATATACTATGGCAATGATCGTAAAACACAACATGCAGGCAATGAACTCTAACAGAATGTTAAGCGTTAACTCTTCAACGCTTGCTAAGAACACTGAAAAGTTATCTTCCGGTTATAAGATTAACCGTGCAGCAGATGATGCAGCTGGACTTTCTATTTCAGAAAAAATGAGACGTCAGGTTCGTGG
>CAZOSU010000023.1:0-6618 GCA_964582515.1 uncultured Acetatifactor sp.
ATATAGAGGCGCATATAAGGGACGAGAAGCTGAATTATAAGGAGCTAGAGCGGCGTATCGGATTTTCCATGCCCCACATCAGAGATTTGTTTCTGAAAAATACTGGCTGTGCCTTGGTAAAGTATGTGACGGCGCGGAAAGTAAAGTGCTCTTGCATGGAGCTTCTTTTTTCACAGAAAACTATTTTGGAGATAGCGTATTTGTATGGATTTTCCAATCCGGAAACCTACACAAGGGCCTTTTCCAGAGTGACAGGGATGACTCCCAGTACATTTCGCCGGCTGCGCCCCATGGTGGGTAAAGAGGAGCTTTCTACCGGGGTATATGGTATCGGACTTCTTGCCAAGAAAGAGCGAAGGAGCGATATGATGATGGATAAGAATGTATATAAGAGTAATGACAGTACGATTCTGTATGGTGTGCCCAGAGTGGCTTATGGAGTGTATGCTGGAGCACCTGGCAGATAAGAAGGTGCGTGATAAGGTGTGTGAATATATTGATATGGCACAGAAAGCGGATAGTGATGCCTTAGAGTTGCTGGAAAAATGTAAATAAAAAGTATGATATGGAAAAGTCTACAGGTAAAATTTGTATTACCTATAGACTTTTTTTCATGGAGAAAGAGAAAAAGCGGAAGTTACTTCTTTGCTTTGAGAGTCTGCCTTTGCCGGATGGCATAATGAGAAATATTCTTAATTACAGAGATTGCTTTTGCGGGTATGGTGTGTTATTCTTTGTCTTAGTTAGTTGCAACTAACCTGTGAAGAGATCATGTGACGCACCTCAGATGGGCGCATTTAATGTAAAGAGATAATACACTTATTAAAAGGAGGCTTATTATGGATAAAATATATGTAGTTTATTGGTCACAGACCGGAAATACCCAGGCTATGGCGGAGGCGATGGGAAAAGGAATCGAGGCAGCAGGTAAGGAAGCAGCAGTCGTATTTGTTGGAGATGCATCCCTGGAGGAGCTGAAGAAGGCAAAATGCTTCGCTCTGGGCTGTCCTGCCATGGGTGCCGAGGTACTGGAGGAAGTGGAGATGGAGCCCTTTGTAAATGAAGTAGAGTGCTTCGTGGCAGGAAAAACCGTTGCGCTTTTTGGTTCTTATGGCTGGGGAGATGGTCAGTGGATGCGTGACTGGGTAGAGCGTATGAATGGCTGCGGTGCATCTGTTTTAAATGGTGAAGGTCTTATGTGCCAGGATATGCCCGACGGGGACGCGCTGGCAGAGTGCGAGGCAGTAGGCAGACAGCTGGCAATGCTGTAAAAACGGAGATATCTTTATGGGGAGTAGTTTACTGGAATCCGGAGTCATCGAAAATTGTGCACCCACCCTTGCCGGAATGAAGGCGGCATGCCTCTTTAATTTCTTTTTTGAAGAGGAAGAAGCGGTTTTGGAGGCTTTGCGCAGTATTAATGAGGTGCTTGGTCCTAAGGGAGTTGCAGTGGAAGCCCTGCTTTGGAGAGAGAGCTCCGTGTTAATCTATACCTACCGCAGAAAGCTGCTGGAGGAAGATTTGTCCAAAGAGGGCGTGCTTGAGCTGTTGAAGGACTATGGGTATAGAAGTCGGGATGTGGAAGAGTGTATCCTTCATTTGAAGAGAAGGCTGTACCATTATGAGTGCTTTCCGCATGAAATTGGGCTTTTCCTGGGGTATCCGCTGGAGGATGTAAAGGGGTTTATTGAAAATAAGGGGAAGAACTGTAAAAGCTGCGGGGTCTGGAAGGTTTACTGTAATGAAGGGGAAAAGCAAAAGCTGTTTGAGAAGTTCAAAAAGTGTACCAACGTGTACATACAGGTATTCCGCGAAGGCAGGGGGCTTTCGCAGATGACCGTCCTTACATGAGAAAAGTTGGGCACCGGATATTCCTAGGGGGAAATTCGGTGCTTTGCTTTGTACGGAAAGCGTTGACATTCCATGGTACAAATAGTAAACTCTAAGAAATGTTAGAAGAAACTAACGAAAGTTGCACGGTGGGAAGTATAAAATGGAACAGAATTTAGCCAAGGAACAGGTATATTACCAAAGAACGGACATAAGAAAAGAGCTTGTCCTTAAGCGCCTTCGGGAGCGGGGATGCCGGATTACCAAGCAAAGACAGCTTCTTTTGGATGTGATATTGGAGCAGGATTGCACCAGCTGTAAGGAGATGTATTACAAGGCAGCTGCGCTGGATTCTTCTATTGGCAGAGCCACAGTCTACCGGATGGTGAATCTTTTGGAGGATATGGGAGCCTTTAGTCGCAGAAATATGTACAGGATATCCTGTGGGATGGATTGCAATAAGGAAAATGCCTGCCGGATAGAATTTGAGGATCACACCTCCTGTCAATTGACCGCGAAGGATTGGTATAGGGTTATTTCAGAGGGGCTGAAGGTGTGTGGCTACGGCGATGGAAAGAAAATAGCCAGTGTAAGTGTGGAGCCATGCGCAGAGGATTGCTTGTAGTTGAGAAAAATTCTCAATAAGGGAAAATATATAGAAAGCGTGGTACTTTGGACTTATAATAGAAGAAAAAGCAAAGGAGTCCTTAGTATGTGGAAGGTAATTAAGAATTTTGATGTGAAAAAGTCCGGTATTTTTGCAGCCGGAGTGTTGTTTGGCACAGCGGGAATAAAGATTTTATCCAGTAAGGATGCGAAAAAGGTATACACTCATTGTACCGCAGCTGCTCTTCGTGCCAAGGAATGTGTCATGAAGACAGTAACCAGTATTCAGGAAAATGCAGAAGATATCTATGCGGAAGCACAGCAGATAAATGATGAGCGTGCTGCGGCTGACGCTACGTTTGAGAGCGATGAAATTTAGGATTGAGCATGAGATAAAGGGTCGTATGCGCGTGCATATGGTTCGCAAAGAGTTATCCTTTAAAGAAGCCGACATTCTGGAATATTATCTGCTGCAGCAAAGCTTTGTTACGGCGGTAAAGGTATATGAGAGAACCTGTGATGTGGCAATTTCCTATTGCGGAAGCAGGGAGCAAGTGATAGCTTCGCTGAAGCAGTTTTCCTATGAGAATATCTCTGTGCCGGACCATGTGTGGCAGAATTCCGGTAGAGAAGCAAGCAGAGAATATTGGGATAAGCTGGTTTGTAGGGTAGTATTCCGCATGGCCAGGAAATGCCTTTTACCCATGTCTGTGCGACAAGTGGTGATTTTGTATAAGTCTGCGAAATATCTCTGGAAGGGTGTAACGTGCCTGTGTAAAGGAAAAATAGAGGTGTCTGTTCTGGACGCAACCGCCATTGCAGTGTCCATTGTGCGGGGCGACTTCAAAACCGCAGGCTCGGTGATGTTCTTATTGGGTATCGGTGAGCTTTTGGAGGAGTGGACCCATAAGAAGTCAGTGGACGATTTGGCCAGAAGTATGTCTCTGAACATCAGCAAAGTCTGGATGCTTGTGGACGGCAAGGAAATACTGGTGGATGTGGAGCAGGTGCAGCCGGAGGATGTGGTTGTAATTCACATGGGCAATGTAATTCCTTTTGATGGCGTGGTAATCGGCGGCGGCGGAGCGGTAAATCAGGCATCCATTACCGGTGAGGGACTGGCCGTGTCCAAGGAGGCCGGCGGCTATGTCTATGCGGGAACCGTGCTGGAGGAGGGCGAGCTGCAGGTGCAGGTAAGGGAAACCTCCGGCTCCAATAAATATGAGAAAATTGTTTCCATGATTGAGGAGTCAGAGAAGCTGAAATCCTCCATGGAAGGACAAGCGGCACATCTGGCAGATAGGCTGGTGCCCTATACCCTGTTAGGAACCGGTCTGGTGTACCTGCTTACTCGAAATGTGACAAGAGCGTTATCCGTGCTGATGGTGGACTTTTCTTGTGCGCTTAAGCTGGCTATGCCCATATCGGTATTGTCCGCTATCCGGGAGGCCAGCACCTATAAGATTACGGTAAAGGGCGGAAAATTTTTAGAGCTGGTGCAGGAGGCAGAGACCATCGTTTTTGATAAGACGGGTACGCTGACCAATGCTACCCCCACGGTGGCCAGGGTGGTGCCTTTTGTAGAAGCACATCCTCATGAGCTGCTTCGTATTGCTGCATGTCTGGAGGAGCATTTCCCTCATTCCATGGCCAGAGCGGTGGTGAATGCGGCCCAGAAGCTGGGACTTGCCCATGAAGAAAAGCACTCTAAGGTGGAATATATCGTGGCTCATGGTATCTCCTCCATGGTGGATGGCAAAAAGGTGGTGATCGGTAGCTATCATTTCATTTTTGAGGATGAGAAGTGCTATGTACCGGAGGGAAAGGAAGAGCTGTTCGAGAGTCTTCCGGAGGAATATTCCCACCTTTATCTGGCAGTGGAAGGAAAGCTGGCAGCGGTGATTTGTATAGAGGATCCCTTGCGTGAGGAGGCGGCAGATGCTGTGAGAGCACTGAAAGAGGCCGGCTTTACCAAAATCGTCATGATGACCGGTGACAGTGAGAAAACAGCCCGTTCCGTGGCGGAGCGAGTGGGTGTGGACGAATATTATGCAGAGGTTCTGCCGGAGGAGAAGGCAGAATTTGTGGAAAAAGAAAAAGCTCTGGGTAAAAAGGTGATTATGGTTGGGGACGGTATCAACGATTCCCCTGCACTTTCAGCGGCAGATGTGGGAATAGCCATCAATGATGGTGCACAGATTGCCAGAGAAATCGCAGATATCACCATCGATGCCGGAAGCTTGCGGGAACTGGTAACCTTGAAGCATATCAGTAATGGGCTGGCAGTCAGAGTGAAAAGGAATTATCGTAGCATCGTGGGAATTAACTCCGCTTTGATACTACTGGGTGTAGGTGGAATAATTCAGCCGACAACCTCAGCACTAATACATAATACCTCAACATTAGCCATCAGTATGAGTAGTATGAAGGACTTACTGGAATAGAATAAGGTGATTTTTGACGGCAGAGATAACAAAATCTCTGCCGTTCTTTTATGAAAAATTGTCAAAATATAAATTGACGATGGGAGAATATGGATACCTATGCCGGAGCAGAGATAAAGGGGGAGATTACTGGTCTTGTGAAAAGCGGTGAAAATATGATTTGTGTGGCGGACGCAAATCAGCTGATGCCGGATTATGAGACCTTTGGCTTTGCTTACATATCCCCCCAAAAGCTGGAGGATGCCCTGGGCTTTGCTTTTTATCCGCAGATAAACGTGATTTCGGATATGGAGAAGTCTGAGCTGGAAAATGCAGTAAAGGATGCACTGCGACCTTACGCACCGAAGGCAATGAAGAAAAGTATACTGGAAAAGCTACCGTTCTGGGATGCACTTCCCTTCGCCACAAAGTGGAATGTGCGTGATATTTTGCGGCATAAGTCCCGTTCAGCCATGACACTTGTAGGTGTGGTAGGCTGTATGCTTCTTTTGGTGGGCGGTCTGGGCATGAAGGATACCATTATGGATACCTACGATACCTTTATGGAGATTATGAATCTGATGGTAATCATCTTCGTAGTGGCGGCTATAGTGCTTGGAACGGTGGTACTTTACAATCTGGGTGTTATGAGCTATGTGGAGCGTTACCGCGAGCTGGCTACACTGAAGGTACTGGGCTATCGGGATAAGCATATCGGAAAGCTTCTGATTAGTCAAAATATATGGCTTACGATTGTGGGCGTAATCATCGGTTTACCTGGGGGTGTGGGTGTGCTGTATGTGCTCATTACTTCTCTGGTAAGCGAATATGAGCTTTGCCTTACCTTAGGAGTACTTACCTATTCCGTAAGCATTTTACTCACCTTTGGTGTCTCTCTCATGGTAGGATTTATGGTTGCAAGGAAAAATCAGAAGATTGATATGGTGGAAGCGTTAAAAGGTGCAGAATAAAGTAGGACTTTTGCCCTATCGAAGATTGACAATTATAAGAAAAAAAGCTATAATGGAGAAAAATAGGCATAGTGACTGAGTTACGAATAGAGAATATAAGAATACGGGAGAGAAATTATGGCAAAAAACGTATTAATTGTTGATGATGCAGCTTTCATGAGAATGATGATTAAGGACATCCTTTCCAAGAACGGATACAATGTAGTGGGTGAGGCAGAGAACGGAAAGGTTGCAGTGGAGAAGTTTAAAGAGCTTAATCCGGATCTTGTTACCATGGATATCACCATGCCTGAGATGGATGGTATTGAAGCATTGAAGGCTATCCGTGCACTTGCTCCGGGCTCTACAGTAATTATGTGTTCTGCTATGGGACAGCAGGCAATGGTTATTGAAGCTATTCAGGCGGGGGCGAAGGACTTTATCGTTAAGCCGTTCCAGGCAGACCGTGTATTAGAGGCTGTAAAAAAGGCTATCGGTTAATTTGATATTTATGTTGAGAAAGGCTGTTGCTATGCAATGGTCTTTTTTTATGGTAAAATAGTCCTACGAGAAGGAGGGCATTACTTATGGCGATAGGAGATAAACTGCAAAATTGTTTTGAAAGGGAGACGGACCCCCATACTGGGATTACCATGACCAGATTGACAAACCCGGACTACACCAGCCATCACATGTATTTTTACAATCGCATGACCAGTAGCGATGGCAAGAAGCTTTTAATGTGTCAGGAGCGAGAAGGGGAACGTCAGCTTTATCTTTTGAATCTGGAGAGTGGGGAGATGGAGCAG
>CAZOSU010000023.1:6628-15551 GCA_964582515.1 uncultured Acetatifactor sp.
GACGGAGGGCAGTGGGGTAGCTGACTATGACGGTTATCTTTCCCCAAATGATAAGGAGCTGATTTATTCCCAGAATGGTAATTATTATCGGATGAACCTAGAAACCAAGGAAAAGAGGGAGGTGTACCATTCTCCCGAGGGCTGGAAGGTGGGCGCCGCCGGCATGAGCGACGATTTCCGGTATATGGCGGTGGTCGCTACCAAGATAGATACGTTGACACATATGGATGAGCGCAGCGGCTGGAATTCTTTTGCAGCTACCTGTCTGGCAAAGCCTCTTTGCCGCCTTGTATATATTGATGTGGAGCAGGGAACCAGTCATGTGGTGCTGGAGACCAATTGCTGGCTGGGGCACGCACAGATTCGTCCCGGTGACCCTGACACCATTATGTTCTGCCATGAGGGGCCTTATGATTTAATCGATGCAAGACTCTGGCTGGTGCAGAAGGATGGAAGCAACCTGCGCTGCTGCAGGGAGCAGCCAAATGACCTGATACTTACCCACGAATTCTGGCTTCCAAGCGGCGAAAAGCTTGCCTTCGTATATCGTGAGACCACCGGCGATTTAATCGAAAATATCCGCATGATAGACCCGGTAACCCTGGAGGAAGAGATTTTTATGGAATGCTCTCCCTACGCCCACTTTATCTGCGATAAAAAGTACAAATACATGGTGGGAGACTCCCAGGGAAGCGACCTGCCCATTCACCTGCTTACCGAGGAAGACCGCAAGAAACTAAAGGAAAACGTGCTAAACGATTTTCTGTATCTGGTAGACGTAGAAAAGCGCAAGGAATACAAGCTTTGCTACCACGGTACCTCCTGGTCCCCGGAGTTTGGCAACTCCCAGGATACCCATCCCCACCCATGCTTTACTGAGGATAACCGGAAGATTATCTTCACCTCTGACAAAGCAGGCAGACCATGTCTTTACATGATTGACTTGGCGGATGTGCCATTTGCAGAATAATTTTAAAATATGAAACCACTAGTGATGCAAGCCTGTGTAGATAGTGGTTTTTCTGTTATGTAGTGTAAAAAGCATGCAGTATATTCTGGTTGTTTTTATGAAAAGGGGGATTTTAGGTAAAATCCTCCCACTTCGGCGGCTCTTGGCCGGCATCTATGGCTTCCTTCATTCCATTATAAAACCGCACCTTATGCTGAATATGCAGAAGCTCCTGCTGTAATTCTGCAATTTTTGCCTGGATGCTGCTTTCATGCTCTGTAACCAGCTGGATGATTTCTTCGATATGTGTATCCACATCCTTTTCATATTGGTAAAATTCCTGGATTCTGGCGATGGGCAGACCGGTTTTCTTAAAGCAGTTAATGCCCTCCAAACGGCGTATGTGCTCATCGGTGTAGATGCGCTGATTGTTGTCGGTTCGACCTACATTTTCAAGTAGCCCCATATCTTCATAATAACGTAGCGTAGAGGACGGAACGTCAAAACGCTGGGATAAGTCTCTGATGGTGTATGTGTTCATGGGAATCTCCTATGAATAGTCTCTTTTTTAGTAGTATGACCAAGTTGCTTAATGTATATTTTATGCTTAGTGCAATACCATTCCAAATTTACTCCTCGATAATTTCCTCTACATATGCCTCCGTATAATTACTTGAGATTTTTAGGTTATCGAATGCCACCATTCCGATAATCACTAAAAATAATTGAACTAAAAATATGATAAGAAAAACGGTTCCTATTGTTTTCCATATTCTGCGCGAGCGTCTGTTCTTTATAATTAACTGTTCATTTATTCTTGACAATTGTTCTGCCACCATATCTATGTTAGTATCTGGTTCAATAGGACTTCCCAATAAGTGGGTAACATCTGTATCTAGAATTTCCGCAATTCTTTTGAGCATTTCTGCATCCGGTACAGAATATCCTTTTTCCCATTTAGATACTGTTTGTCTTACAACATGTAATCGGTTTGCCAATTCCTCCTGTGTTAACCCTTTATTTTTGCGTAAGTTCTTAATATTTTCGTTAAGCATATCTGCGCCTCCCTTTTTGTGATACTTAAATTGTGACCGATCTCACCTTTTTTCGCAAGCAACGCAAATTAACATTGCAGTTACACGCAGGCAACCTCCATGCCATAGAGCATGTTTAAGCTTTTCGTGGTACCGGCGATGGTCATGACGTCCACGGGAGTATCGTCATCATACGCCATATAAAATCGCCAATTCGTGTCAGTGGTGACATTAGAGCCTAATCTAATCTGTGTTATTTTAACCTATAAACCTGCCCATCTCTTTCCATAATATGCTCCGAAATCATATCCCTGCGGATAGTGCAGAAATCATCATGGAAGCGCAGGATGATTTCATTTACTTCTTTTTCATCATATTCAGTCCCGGGGACAAAGGCTTTGGAAATCTCCTCCAGACAGATACGCTGTTTCTTCCGCTGGGCGGGGATAGCCTTTAAGCGCCCATACTCAAAAAAGGTTTTGATGACTTTTTCCCTGTAGGCATCCTCCCGCTGCTTTTGTTCATCAAGCACCTCGGATTCTTCGTTTATGATATCCATGATATTGGTCATAAACACATCCCTGCACAAAGAGTACATGGTGTAATACTGCTCCTTGTAAGATGTGACCGCTTTTGCATCCTCCAGCTTTTTCAGATGAAAGGATATGGTTGCAGGGGTAAGACCCAGGCGCTCTGCCAGGCGCTCCACATACATATCCTCCTTTGCCAGGGATTTCAGAATCTGTAACCTTGATTTATCGGATAAGCATTTAAATAATTTGATTGCTTCTGCTTCTATCATGCTTCACACGCTCCTAATTCGTCAAATTTAGCTGTAATTTTTTGCAACATTTCAAGCTTTGTCTCTTCGATAACAATTTTTTCCACGTCACCATGCTCCTTGGCCTTTTCTAAGGATATTTTCCAATTTTCCGGTAATCTTGTCAACTGCCTTAGATATTCCTCTTTCAGTGCCGTGCCGCTTTTGGTCTTGGCAGTTACGTTGTAAATCGTTTTGCAAATATCGCAAATATTGATTTTTATCTTGATAAAATTGGCTTCATCCTTTCGGCTTGCCATAATGAGAGTTTCTTCCTCTTTCTGCAATTCTTTGATGGCTTCCTCCAAATAAGTAATGTAATTGTTCATATTAATAACCATGCCCTTTCCATAACCTGCGAACTTTGGGCCGCAGGTACAAATTCGCGTGTGAAAAATTTATTCTTCATACTAATCACCTTGTTTGATTTGACAAATATCTAATTAGATGATTTGATTATATATCCATCTAATTAAAATGTCAACAAACTATTTTGATTAATATCAAATTATAATTTCTATAGAAATCCTCTTGCCTTCAAGTGCACTTGAAGTGTTAGCATTTGAAAAGAACAGATAAATAAGCATGCGTGTATCAGGCACGGGAAAAGGAGAAGGTTATGAAATATCGTAATGTAGGAAAATCGGGCTTAAAGGTAAGTGAGGTTTCTTTGGGAAGCTGGATGACGGATTTAAGGGGCAGTGAAAAGTATGAGCTTGCAAAGCAGACGGTGAAGCTGGCTTATGAGCAGGGAGTAAATTTCTTTGATTGTGCAGATGCCTACGGCAACGGAGCGGCAGAGTGCTTTTTGGGAGATGTGCTCAGTGAATATGACAGGGAGAGTATCGTGGTTTCCAGTAAGGTATTTTTCAAGACAGGAGCAGGCGTCAATGGGGGCGGCTTGTCCAGAAAGCATATTTTTAACAATATTGACCGCAGCCTGAAGAATCTGAATATGGACTACATTGACCTGTATTACTGCCATCGTTTTGACCCCACTACACCTATGGAGGAGACCCTTCGGGCGCTCAGCGATCTGGTGAGTCAGGGCAAAATTTTGTATTATGGTGTCAGTGAAGAATGGGGAGCAGCACGACTTATGGAAGCGCAGAAAATCATTGAGAGATATAATCTGTATCCCATGACGGTAATTCAGCCCCAGTACCACATGATGGACCGTTATATTGAGCACGAAATCGTGGATGTGTGCGAGAGATATGGTATTGGCATCACGCCTTTTTCGCCTCTTGCCCAGGGACTTCTCACCGGAAAGTATAAGAAGGGCCAGCCTTATCCGGAAGGCTCCAGAGCTACCCATCAGGCGGATAAACAGGTGAATAACCTGCTCACAGACGAGAATCTGGACAAGGTGGAGAAATTGGAAAAGCTTGCAGGAGAGCTTGGGACCAACGTATCCGTACTTGCACTTGCATGGATTCTGCGAAAGGACATCATCAGCAGTGTTATCACCGGTGCCAGCAAACCGGAGCAGCTGCAAAATAACCTTGCAGCCAGTGGTTTTGTGCTTCCTCAGGATGCTCTTACAGAAATTGAAAAGATACTGGGCTTTGAGAGATTTGAGAGACATGTGGGATAAGCAGAAAGAAATGTGAAATTGCATATTTTTTGTAGGAATAATACGAGACTTTTGGCAGAAAATTTGCTATGATAAAATGAAATAGTATAGGAGGGAAGAACTATGTATATTGCAAGTGAGAAGAGATATGATGAAATGATTTATAATAGATGTGGCAGAACCGGTCTGAAATTACCGGCCATGTCCCTTGGTATGTGGCACAATTTCGGTAGCGGAAGTAACTATGACAATATGAAGGATATTGTGTTTACCAGCTTCGATGCGGGTATTACACATTTTGACCTTGCTAATAACTATGGTCCTGTGCCGGGCAGCGCGGAAGAGAATTTCGGTAAGATGCTGGCTACGGATTTAAAGTCTTATAGGGATGAGCTGATTATTTCCACCAAGGCTGGCTATACCATGTGGCCGGGACCCTATGGGGACTGGGGCTCTAAGAAGTATCTGGTATCTTCTTTGGACCAGAGCTTGAAGCGCATGGGTCTGGATTATGTGGACATTTTCTACCATCATAGAATGGACCCGGAGACACCTCTTTGGGAAACCATGGATGCGCTGGCAGGTATCGTGCGTTCCGGTAAGGCTCTCTATGTGGGTTTATCCAATTATAATCCGGAAAAGCTGGCAGAGGCTTCCGCGATGCTTAAGGAGATGGGGGTACCCTGTCTGATTCATCAGCACAGATACTCCATGCTGGATAGAAAGAACGAAGAGCTGATTCCTGTAGTAGAAGAAGCGGGAATGGGTTCCATTGCTTTTTGTCCTCTTGCTCAGGGAATGCTTACCGATAAATATTTAAATGGTATCCCGGCAGATTCCAGAGCAGCCGGAAAGAGTGTATTTTTAAGTGAAAAATCCATTACCGAGGATGTGATTGCGAAGGTGGCGAGGTTGAATGAAATCGCCAAGGAGCGTGACCAGTCTCTTGCACAGATGGCGCTGGTATGGGCGCTGCAGAAGGGCAGGCTTACATCTGTAATTCTGGGTGCCAGCCGTGCGTCCCAGGTAACGGAGAATATTGCTGCGCTTAAGAATATGAGCTTCACCGAGGAAGAGATGCAGATGATTGAGAATGCATTAAAATAAGTGAGAAGTTGAAGTAAAGAGATGGATAAAGCAAATTTAGGAGAAATACAAGGTGATTATTAAACAAAACTTGACAGGTAAAGCAAGCATTGATAAACCATGGCTTAACTTTTATCCGGAGCCTTTTAAAAATGTGGATGTTCCCAAGCTGACGGTGGAAGCATTTTTAAAGATGCGTAATCCGGATGAGAGCAGAGTTGCTTTGGAGTACTATGGGAGGACTTATACCTTTGGTCAGCTTTGGGAGCAGGTGGATATGGCGGCCAAATCATTGAAGGTACTTGGATTTGGCGAAGGTGACCGCATTCCGGTGTTTTTGCAGGCCGTGCCATCCCATTACATCTTGCTTTTTGCAGCCGAGCGAATCGGTGCATCCATCCTTTGCCGTGACGATACGCCACAGGAGCTTTGCTTTGCCATCCGTAAGACCACCGCAACAACGGTGTTTATGCATGATTACATATCCAAAGAGGAGGAGGAGCTGGTTCGGGGTACCACGGAGGTGACCCGACTGGTGAAGGTATCCCCCTTTGATTATGCGGACAGGGATAGTATGCCGGATTATGTACTGCGGGAGATTGCATCACGATATCCTGCAGAGCAGGAAGATGAAGAGGGAGATATGACCTGGGCAGAGTTTTTGGAGCTTGGCAGAGACTATGCAGAGAACTACAGAGTAGCAAAGGATCCCGACAGACCTGTGTTTGGAGCCTATACAAGCGGTTCTACAGGAGTATCCAAGCTGGTAATCCATTCTTCTGCCAATATTGTGGCAGTGGCGTTCCAGATGTCCATTTTTGTACCATATAGTGAAGTGCAGGAGAAGTGGTGGCTGCCTATATTGACACCGGCCCTGATTGCGGCCACGGTTTCCATGACCTGCTTCCCCCTTTCTGCCGGCTTGTGTGTTATTTTAGACCCATTTTGTCCGGTGGAGGATGTGGATATACAATTCATGAGGATAAAGCCCAACTACTGGGCGCTGATTCCCATGTTCTGTGATATTCTGATGCTGAGTAAGCGAATTCCCGAGGATTATGACATGTCCCATTTAAGGACCATCGGAACCGGTGCGGAGCCTATGAATGAGCGTAAGAGCCGTGAGGTGGAGGAATTTTTCCACAGACACAATTGTATGGCGACACTCAGCGCAGGATATGGTCAGAGTGAGGGCTGTTCTAATTTCACGCTACCCAATCCAATGTTTCCGCTGAAGGACGGTTGTGTGGGTATGCCCATGCCGGCCACGGTGATGGCTGTGTTTGACCCGGAAACCTTAGCGGAAAAGAATTATAATGAGCTGGGTGAGGTGTGTATGACCGGACCGGCGAAAATGCTTTATTATGGTGGATATTCCGCAGGTTCCATGACGGAGAGAACGCTGATACAGCATCCGGATGGAGAGGTCTGGCTTCATACAGGGGATAATGGTTATATTACAGAGCACGGCATGGTACATATTACCGGGCGTGGCTACCCGGAACGTTACGGCGGCGGTAACCTTTTTATGATGCGCATGGAGAGTCGGATGGTGGAGGCCCAGGGCGTGAAGGATGGATTCTTCTGCTTTGTACCCGATCGGGAGCATGAGGGCTATTTTGAGCCGCATCTTTTTGTTATTTTGGACGAGGGAAAGAACCTTGAAGAAGTAGAACCGGCAATTTTGGCCGCTCTGGAAAAGCATGAATATCCGGTGAAGATCTATGTGATTACAGAAAGACCGTATTTCCACTTTAAAACAAATCGAAAAGAATTGACAGAAGCGATTCTGGCAAATGGTAATATATAAGGGAGGATTTTTATGCAAAAGCGAAGAAACAAATTACTTAGCCTGGCGCTGGCCGGCTGTATGATGATGCAGCTGACGGCCTGTGGCGGAGGCACCACCTTAAGTGAGCTGCAGGAGCAACAGTCTTCGGAGGTGGCAGCTTCCGAGGCGACACCTACAGAGGCACCCACTCCTACAGAGGAGCCCCTGCCGGAGGGGTATGTATTTACCCCTACGGATTCCAGCCTTGTTCCTATGGATTATGATGTGAAGATGGCTTCCAATCGTAACGAGGACGGTAGCAAAAAATATGTAATGGGAGATATTACGCCCACGATATGCTACGATAATTTAGCTTTGGGTTATCTTACCGAAGAGGACAAGAGCTATACCTTAGAGCTGGTGGACGGCTGTGGTGTCGACAGTGTGGATGTGTCTGCAATCAATGAGGATTATGCTTCCGTGGCAGTGGAAACCTTAGCGACCTGGGATGCAGCCACAAATACCATTACAGCAAACCCCGCAGCAAAGGAAAGCGGTAAGGTGTTTTTGGATTTGAAGAGCGGCAGTGATGTGGTGTATACCGTGTCTGTCAATGTGGCGGCGGCTTACCCTTCTGACCCGGACTATGATATCGACAAAGGCTCCATGGATGATGGCGAGTATGAATTCCTCTGGAATGATGCGGATGGAAACGGCGGCGTACATGACCCTTCATTAACGGAGGTGGAGATTGACGGACAGCGCTATTATTACATGGTGCAGACCGGCTGGGAAGGCGGTAATACCATTCGTCGTTCCACCGATTTGATGCACTGGGAGGTTTTAGGACAGACTACGCCGGCAGCAGACCAGATGGAAGCGTATGGCTGGACCGAAATCGATGAGTGGATGTTAAAGGGTGCGAAGCAGTGTCAGTACTGGGCAGCAGATATTGTGCCTGCTTCCTACGGCGGATACTGGTTATACACCTGTATCGTAAATTCTGCAGTGGATGAAGAAAAGCATGACAGAGTATGTACCGTGCTTGCATGGTCTCCAACCTTAGAGGCAGGCTCCTTTAGATATGTGGACGTAATTGTACAGTCCATCAGCGATTATGCCCAGGATGCACTTTACTACAACGTGGTAGCCCTTGACCCTCAGGTAGCATATGATGCAGACGGTAATATGTACTTAACCTTTGGTTCCTTTGGTGCAGGTACCTATATGGTGGAGCTTGATCCGGAGACCGGACTTCGTAAGGACGGACAGACCGGCTGGCTGGACGAGGCCACCATCAACACTTACATGGAAGAGGCTCGTGCAACCGATATTGGTGAGGTACATCCTTACTATGGCAGACATATGACCTACTGCGCGGAGGGTAGCCTTATTACCCATCAGTACGACGTGCCTATAGTGGCAGAGGATGGAACGGTGACCGAGGTAAAGGATGACTACTATTATCTGATGACCTGTCTGGGCGTGCTTTCCAGAAATTATGTACTCTTTACCGCAAAGAGTGAGGATATCACAACCTTCAGCAATTTAAGCGGTGACCCCATGGCATCCGGCTGGATTGGCAAGGAGCTGGTAACCGGCTTATTCCCACCTTTATCCGGCTATAGAAGTGACTTAGACCGTGAAGGCTATATTACTACCGCAGACCGTATCGAGGGAAGTACCG
>CAZOSU010000024.1:0-12670 GCA_964582515.1 uncultured Acetatifactor sp.
TCCGGAATATCCGAAGGCTTAATATGCTTGATTCTACCAAAGCTTTCCATGATACTGTCCAGCAAGTTTTCTGCATCTATTGTCATAGCACACCTCCCCCAAAAACTTAAATTCATTATATAGTATTCATTACTACATGACAAGGAATTTTTACAACAATTCAGAGTGCTGCAATTTTTTTAAATTTCTCTTTACTTCATTGCTTTAATATGATAAAATTGCAACGAGTTTAAGTGTTAGCTAGAGAAAAGAATCTAAGAAAGGGAGAATTGGCATGAATAAAAAAATTAAAACAGAAGCCGTTGATCGTCTATTTGATGCAGTTCTAAGTCTGGAAAACAAAGAGGAGTGTTATAATTTCTTCGAAGATTTATGTACTGTAAATGAGCTGTTGTCCCTGTCACAGCGTTTTGAAGTAGCCTCCATGCTTAAGGAGGGCAAAACCTATCTGGATATTGCGGAGAAAACCGGTGCTTCCACTGCGACCATCAGCCGTGTAAACCGTTCCCTGAATTATGGTAACGACGGATACGAGCTTGTTTTAGAAAGATTGAATAAGTAAATATAAAAGAGCAGCTTTATGGCTGCTCTTTTATTATCTCACTCTTTTCTTCACTTTCCTGGGCAGTCTCCTTTACCTCTGCAAGTGCCTCCACTAAAGCGGCCTTTGCAGAACGCTTTGCAGTCTTGCCAGGTCCCTTACGCTTCTTTGACTTTGCCCCATTCTCCGGCTCTTCCTGGTACATATCACACTTTCCCTGAAAAATCGCCTTCTCATCAATAACAATGGCCGCCGTCTTTAAATCACCCATCAGCCGTGCAGTAGCAATCAGCTCAGCTCTCTCCGGTGCCAATACATCACCCACAATAATGCCACCCAGTACAATTCCTGCACATTCCACATCACCGCGAATCACACCGTTCTCGCCCACAATCAGCTGTCCCGCTACCTTTACATTGCCTTCCACAGTACCATCGATTCTGGCTCCTGTCTCGCAGGAAAAATCACCGCCTAACACACAGCCCTTTCCCAGTATTGTCTTTATCTCTGCAGTATCTCCCTTTTTAAACATATGTAGCCCCTCTCTTTAACCGCTGATATCCATGACATCCGTGGGATTAACATATGCACCATCCTTCAGCATCTGGTATCCCAATGTCTTATTATTATCCTCAATGATAAACAATGCCTGGTTCTGCTTCACGGTATCGCCAACCTTTACAAGCGCCTTACCCTTGTTGCGATATACCGTCTGATAGCCGTTACCATGGTCGATGGTCAGGTTGTAGCCATATTCCCCATCCTCCACCAGAGTAAATACCGTCCCCTCTGCTGCAGCAACTACCAATGCTCCCTCCGATGCGGTAAACACACATATGGGAGTCTCTCCCTCCTGCTCCTCAATGGATGCAGAACCGGACAGGGGAAGTAAGGTCGGCATGGACAGGGCATCAATAACTGCTGCCATCTCCTTTTCCGTTTCCACCTTCTGGTTAATCGTCTGGCTCATAATCTCCATTTTTGCATTCAGCTCATCAATCTCCGTCTGCAGACCGGCCACTTCTGCCTGCCAGGAGCCTCTCTCTTCATTTGTAGCTTCCTCCTTCTGCACCAGTGCAGCCTCCAGAGAATCAATTTCTGCACGGTACTCCGCAATCTTCTCTGTGGTACTATCCCAGATTTTCTGTTCATGAAATACATATGCCAGAAGCACACCAATGATAACACAAAGCACACCGATAACAATACGTATCACCCATGGACTGAACCGGAACTGTTTCACTCCCGCATCCACTGCATCAGAAGTTACAATCACAACATGATTCAATTTTCGTTTATGTTTCTTCGGTTCCATAAAAAAAGTTACCTCCATAAAATCCAAATCATTTTACCACAGGCAACTTTTTTACTCAATATCGATTTAACATTTTTGTAACATTTTACCAAAAACTAAGTATTTTACACATCCAAAGCCATGTCCCCTTGTGCAATTAATCCCTTTTTTCGCATAAATTCCGACACCACAAGCGTTACCGCCGCCGGGAGAATAAAGTGCATCAGGAGGATAAGCACCAGGGCTGATACGCTACTTTTACCACTTTCCACCATAGCTGAGTAGGCTGCAATTTGTCCCACAAATCCTGCAGACCCCATGCCGGAACCAAGGGGTGTGCTGACCATTCCCAATACCGCCGAAGCGATGGGACCTAATATGGCACTGGACACAATAGCCGGCACCCAGATAATGGGCTTTTTCACAATATTAGGTACCTGCAGCATAGAGGTTCCCACCCCCTGTGCGATAAGGCCACCCATTTTATTTTCACGATAGCTTGCCACCGCAAAGCCCACCATATTACAGCAGCAGCCAACCGTTGCCGCTCCTGCTGCCAGACCGGTGATTCCCATGGAAATGCCGATGGCAGCCGAACTGATTGGCAGTGTAAGAATCATGCCCATCAGCACAGATACAATGACACCACCAATAATCGGATGCTGCTCCACATTAAAGTTCACCAGCTCTCCAAGGAAGGTCATTACCCGGGTAATGGGAGGTCCCACAAAGAAGCCCACCGCACTTCCTACGGTAATGCATAACAGCGGTGTCACTAAAATATCCACCTTGGTCCTGCCTGCCACAAGCCGTCCCACATAGATACAGGCAAGTGCCGCTACAAAGGCTCCCAGGGGCTCACCGCCCTTTCCGATTCCAAAACTGTCCATTGTCATAGCCGACGGAAATGCACCAACCATACCGCAAACTGCTGCCGCAATCATGGTCAGCGGTGCACTCTTTAGCTTACATGCCGCGCCCACACCGATTCCGGCACCGGTCAAGGTCTTTGCCACATTTCCCATGGTCAGAAGGTATGCACCGATAGTTCCGCCAATAAGCGTGCCAATCTGACAGATGATGGTTCCGATAATCAGCGTGGAGAACAGACCAAGTGCCATCCCGCTAAGACCATCAATAAAAATTTCGTTCATTGCTTTCTTAAATTTTTCCATCTTTTATCCTCGTAATATATGTTTTTTCACCAGCAAAACAGGTGTCTTGTCAGTAGTTATTACAATACCACGACAGATGGAAGAAATCAAGCGGATTTTCCAGAATATAACGATTTTTTCTATTGTCCATGAATTTTGCACCTGCTATCTTTTCATGATGATGCCTCCGCCTACAACATAATCCTCCTGATAGCAGACCAGTGCCTGCCCCGGTGTAGGTGCCCGTTGGGGCTCTTCAAAGATACATTCCACATGCCGGGCGTCTATTTTTCTTAATCTTGCCTTTGCCCCCCTGTGATTATATCTTATCTTGGCAGTTACATCTATTTCATCCCATAGGTCTTTAATTGATACATAATTAAAATCACCGGCAATAATATTCCTTGTAAAAAGCTCTGCATCCTCCCCTAGAACCACCTCGTTGGTCCGGCTGCGAATCTCCACAACATATAGCCTTTCTCCACCGGCAATTCCAAGTCCCCTTCGCTGTCCCAGGGTATAGTATACGATTCCCCTGTGTTTTCCCAGTATATTTCCTTTCACATCCACAAAATTACCCGGTAAAATTCTCTTTGCGGAATTGTTCAAAATAAAATCACCGTACTTCCCCTCCGGTACAAAACAAATATCCTGACTATCCGGCTTATCTGCAATACTCAGTCCCGCTTTTTGGGCAATTTCCCTGACCTCCCTTTTAGAGTATTCTCCAATGGGCATCCGTGTTCTTGACAGCTGCTCCTGGGTCAGACTGTATAATGCATAGGTCTGGTCCTTCTCCTCCGTTACCGATTTTATCAGCGTATAACGTCCATTATCCAGCCTTCTGATTCTCGCATAATGCCCCGTTGCAATATAGTCAGCACCGATTTCCATGGAGCGGCGCAGCAGTGATTCCCATTTCACATATCTGTTGCAGGCAATGCAGGGATTGGGCGTTCTCCCCGCTTCATATTCTGCGATGAAATAATCCATCACTTTTTCCTTAAAGGGAGCTTTAAAATTCATCACGTAATAAGGGATACCTATCTGCTCCGCCACCCTTCTGGCATCATCCACGGCACTCAAGCCGCAACAGCCACCTCTGGTCTCCAGTATCTCACGTGCTTCATCCTGCCAAATCTGCATGGTCACTCCGATGACATCATATCCCTGCTCCTTTAGCAGATATGCCGCAACGGAGGAATCCACGCCCCCGGACATACCAACTACTACTTTTCCTCTTTTTCCCATACCTAATATGTCTCACTGACATCCTCTTCTTTTTCTGCGATATCACTTACCGGCTTTTTCAGCCCCTCTATCACCATGTGATTCTTCTCAGCATAGTCCCAAAGAGCCGCATGGATTGCCTCCTCTGCCAACAGGGAGCAGTGGACCTTCACCGGCGGTAAGCCATCCAGTGCCTCGCACACCGCTTTATTTGTCACCTGCATTGCCTCCTGCACCGTTTTCCCCTTCACAAGCTCTGTAGCCATGCTGCTTGTTGCCACGGCGGCACCACAGCCAAAGGTTTTAAATTTCACATCCTGAATAATGCCGTTTTCATCAATATCCAGATACATTCTCATAATATCTCCACACTTGGCATTTCCTACCGTCCCCACACCGCTGGCATCCTCTATTTCTCCCATATTGCGGGGATTATTAAAATGGTCCATTACCTTTTCGCTATACATATTACCTTCCTCCCTTTTTTATAAAATCTTCATACAAAGGTGACATACTTCTCAGCCTCTCCACAATTTTCTTGAGCTCCTCTACCGTAAAATCAATCTCTTCCTTTGTGGTTTTCTCCCACAAGGTAAGACGGAGGGAGCCATGGGCTATTTCGTGAGGCAGTCCAATCGCCAAAAGAACGTGGGACGGGTCCAGCGAGCCGGAGGTACATGCAGAGCCACTGGAGGCGCATATTCCCCTTTGGTCCAGAAGAATCAGTAATGCTTCCCCCTCAATAAATCGAAAACAGAAATGGGCATTGTTGGGAAGTCTGTTCTTCCTCTCCCCATTTAATCTGCTGAAAGGAATTTCCTTCAGCACTCGCTCAATCAAATAATCCCTAAGCTCGGTTTCATATGCGGCTCTCTCAGAAAGTGAGCCTCCTGCCAGCTCCGCAGCCTTTGCAAATCCCACGATTCCCGGCACATTATGGGTTCCTGCTCTTCTAGCTCTCTCCTGTGCGCCACCATGGATAAAAGAACGAATCTTCACACCCTTCCTGATGTACATAAGCCCGATTCCCTTCGGCCCGTTCAACTTATGACCGCTGGCACTTAGCATGTCGATATTCATCTTGTCCACATCGATTTCAATATGTCCAAATGCCTGCACTGCATCTGTGTGAAACAATATTCCATGACTTTTTGCAATTTGCCCGATTTGGGCAATGGGCTGAATCGTTCCAATCTCGTTATTTGCAGTCATAACAGAAATCAAAATAGTATCCGGGCGAATGGCTTTTTCCAGCTCGTCCAGCTTCACGGTTCCATATTCATCCACATCCAGATAAGTCACTTCATACCCCTTCTTCTCTAAGTACTGGCAGGTATGAAGAATGGCGTGATGCTCTATTTTCGTTGTAATAATATGCTTTCCCTTACTGCCATAGGCCTCTGCAGTAGCCTTTAACGCCCAGTTATCGGACTCGGAGCCTCCACCGGTAAAATATATCTCCTCCGGGGCTGCATGAAGTAACTCAGCCAATGTCTCCCTTGCCTTTGATACTGCCCTGCCTGCTTCTCCCGCAAAAGAATAGATAGAAGCCGGATTTCCGTAAAACTCTGTAAAATACGGAGTCATCGCTTCCACAACCTCCGGATACACCATCGTTGTTGCAGCGTTATCTAAATATATTGTCTTGTTCATCGTATTTCTCCCTTCCTTTTGGAATCCCCCCAAACGATGCTGAGTGGATTTGAACCACCAACTTCAGTTTTGCAAACCTATGCCTTTCCAACGGCTACAGCATCAAACTTAACAGAACCAGAGATTTTGCCCATCTACCTGCAAAATCTCTGGTTATATCTGTCACTAAGCATTACCAAATAGTGGTGTGGATAAATATCTGTCACCGGAATCCGGAAGAAGTACCACAATCTTCTTTCCTTTATTCTCCGGTCTTGCAGCCAGAATTGCTGCTGCCTTTAAAGCAGCTCCGGAGGATATTCCTACAAGAATTCCTTCACTCACCGCAAAGCTTCTTCCCTCTGCAAATGCCTCCTCATTTTCAACTGTAATGATTTCATCATAAATCTCCGTATTTAACACATTGGGTACAAAGCCCGCTCCAATCCCCTGAATCTTGTGTGCACCGGGAGTTCCTTTGGACAAAACAGGGCTTCCGGCCGGCTCCACTGCCACAACCTTTACCTTTGGATTTTTCTCCTTTAAATACTCTCCTACACCGGTGATGGTTCCGCCCGTGCCTACACCTGCAACGAAGATATCCACTGCACCCTCTGTCTGCTCCCAGATTTCAGGGCCTGTGGTTGCTTTATGAACTGCAGGATTTGCCGGATTCACAAACTGTCCTAAAATCACAGCACCCGGAATCGTTTCCTTAAGCTCTTCTGCTTTAGCAATAGCACCCTTCATTCCCTTGGCTCCTTCTGTAAGCACCAATTCCGCACCATATGCTTTTAAGAGATTTCTTCTCTCCACACTCATAGTATCCGGCAGGGTAAGGATTGCTCTGTATCCCTTGGCAGCTGCCACCGCTGCAAGACCGATTCCGGTGTTGCCACTGGTAGGCTCGATAATGGTGGCACCTTCCCTGAGAATCCCCTTTTGTTCTGCATCTTCAATCATCGCTTTTGCAATTCTATCCTTAACGGAGCCTGCCGGATTCAAATATTCCAGCTTTGCAAGGATTGTTGCATCCTCCACTCCGGCCTTTTTAGCATATCCCTTCAGCTTTAATAAGGGTGTCCCTCCAATTAACTCCAGTGCACTTTCCACAATTTTACTCATTTCTAAATCCTCCTTTATTCTTTCTCTATTTTTCCCATCTGTTTAGTATGATTTAAGAATACCACACAACCGCCACATTATACAATATCTATTTTCTTCAAATAACTATGGATACTCCTTTACCGCATGCTCCAGTCTTGTCAGCGCTTCTGTTAACGTTTTCCTCGGACAGGCAACATTGATTCGTTGAAAGCCTTTACCGGCATCTCCAAATATTCTGCCACTATCCAGCCACAGCTTCGCTTTTTTCACTATCAGTGTCTCCAGTTCGCTCTCTGACAGCCTTAAGTCTCTGAAATCCAGCCAGAGCAAATAAGTTCCTTCGTTTTCCACAAGCCTTACCCCGGGCATTCTTTCCTCAATAAATTGCTTTGCGTAAACAATATTTTCCCTTATATATTCACGCATACCCTCATACCATTCCCCGCCATTTTCATATGCTGCCTTTGCCGCCACCAGTCCCATGACATTCAGCTGACTGTAGCCGGCTGCATCCACCTGCTTTTGAAACCTTCTTCGCAGCTCTGGATTCGGAATGAAGATATTGGAAACCTGAAGTCCTGCCATATTAAAGGTCTTGCTGGGAGAGGTTGCCACAATACAGATTTCCTTGTATTCCTCTTTCAGACTTGCAAAAACATGATGCCTTCCTTTGAATACAAAATCTCCATGTATTTCATCGCTTACCACAATGACATGATGTCTGTAGCAAATATCCCCTAAATGCTCCAATTCTTCCCTGCTCCACACTCTTCCCACCGGATTGTGGGGATTACACAGAAAGAACAATTGAATGTTTTCCCTGACTATTTTTTCTTCCAGGTCCTCAAAATCAATTTGATATTTGCCCATCTCATCCTGCTTCAAGGTATTGCTGACAATTTTTCTTCCATTGTCAACAATCACCTCACTGAAGGGATAGTACACCGGCTGCTGGATGAGTACCCCGTCCCCTTCCCTTGTAAATGCCTTCACTGCCATTGCAAGGGCAAATACCACTCCGGGTGTTTTTATCAGCCAGTCGCTTTCAATATCCCACCGGTGGCGACTCTTCATCCAATTTCGCAGTGCCTTAAAATATTCTTCCTGCACTTCACTATACCCAAAAATTCCGTGCTCCACCTGCTGCAAAAGAGCCTCCTGAATGTAAGAGGATACCTTAAAGTCCATATCCGCCACCCAAAGGGGCAGTAAATCCTCCGGCATATTTCTCTTTTTTGCAAAATCATACTTTAAGCAGTGGGTATTTTTTCTATCCACAACGGTATCAAAATCAAGATTCTTTTCCGCCACTAAGCTCCCTCCTTGCTGCCTCGAACACTCTTTCAAATTCGCTGCGTAAATCTTTTCCGGATTCAATTCCCAGGGATAAACGTAATATGCCTTCATTAATTCCGTTTTTCAAAAGCAAATCCCTAGGTACATCTGCATGGGTCTGCGTAATCGGATATGTGATAAGCGTTTCCACACCGCCCAGGCTTTCTGCAAACCGGATTAAACGGACGTTTTTTAAAATGCTGTAGGCAAACTCCCTGTTCTTGACTTCAAACGTTACCATTGCACCAAAGCCTCTGCTTTGTTTTTTCATGATTTCATATCCCGGATGGGTCTCTAGCCCCGGATAAAAAACCTTTTTCACCTCGTCCTGCTTTTCCAGCCAGCGGACAATTTCGAATGCATTTTCCTGTGCCTTCTCCATCCTCACCCCCAAGGTTTTCATACCGCGCAAAATAAGCCAGCTGTCAAAGGGTGCCAGACCTGCACCCGTGGTCTTTATGATAAAGCGCAGCTTTTCACTTATCTGCATATCCGAGGTCACCAAAAAGCCTGCCAGCGTATCGTTATGACCACCAAGATACTTGGTGCCGCTGTGTACCACAATATCCGCTCCCAAATCCAGTGGATTTTGAAAATAGGGGGATAAAAAGGTATTATCCACAATCAGCCAAAGCCCTCTCTTTCTGGCAATCTTACCAAGTGCGCTTATATCGATGACATTCATCATGGGATTGGTAGGTGTTTCAATATAGATTGCCTTGGTGTTTTCTTTTATACACTTCTCCACATTTTCCCCGGTGCAATCAATCCTGGAAACCTCTATGCCATTTTTCTCACTGATGTTATCAAACAGTCTGACCGTTCCACCATACAAATCCCCATCTACAATCAGATGGTCTCCCGGATGAAACAGCTCCATCAAAGCAGATATGGCAGCCATTCCGCTGGAAAAGGCCAATGCGTCCACTCCATTTTCCAGTGCTGCAACCATCTTCTCCAGATGCTCCCTTGTAGGATTCTGTAGTCTGCTATAATCGTACCCGGTACTTTCTCCCACACCCGGATGTGCAAAGGTTGCCGTCTGAAAAATAGGGAAACTGACCGCCCCATAAAAATTCTCTCCGGAATCTTCCTCTAAATGAATACATTTTGTTAATACATCTCTGCTCATCAGCGCTCACCTCGTTTTAGTTTTCCTATCTGTTTTGTATGATATAAGGATAGCACCATTTTTGTCCACTGTATAATACCTATCTCCTTTTATGTGCTATAGGATATGTCTATAACAAAGCAGTCTATATTGCGTAATCATAATCCGGCAAAATACGGCGTAGGAACTGCTGTGTGCGTTCCTCCCTGGGATGGTTGAAAATCTCATGGGCCGGGCCCTCCTCAACAACCACTCCTCCATCCATGAAAACCACCTTATTTGCCACTTCCTGGGCAAATTTAATCTCATGTGTCACCACAATCATTGTAGTACCTTCCTTTGCAAGGGCCTTGATTACACTTAAAACCTCACCAACCAGCTCCGGATCCAGGGCAGAGGTGGGTTCGTCAAAGAGGATAATGTCCGGATTTACCGCCACTGCTCTGGCAATCCCCACTCTTTGCTGCTGTCCGCCGGAAAGCTGACTGGGATAGTAATCATACCTCTGGGACAGTCCCACCTTATCCAGTGCATCCTTCGCAACCTTCTCAGCCTCCTTTTTCGGAACCCTTCTTGCAATGGTAAGTCCTTCCATCACATTCTCCAGTGCGGTCTTGTTCTTAAACAGATTATAGTTCTGGAACACAAATGCCGTTTTCTTTCGTATCTGAGAAACCTCTTTCTTGGATGCATGACGCAAATCCAAGTGAATATCCCCCCAGTCCAAAGTACCGCTATCCGCCCTTTCCAGGAAATTAATACTGCGAAGGAGGGTTGTTTTTCCGGAACCGCTGGGACCCAAAATCACCACTACATCCCCCTTCTCCACCTCTATGGAAACTCCCTTCAGTACCTCGTTTCCCTCAAAAGCCTTTTTTACATTTCCGATTTTCAGCATATTTCCACCTCATCCCGTACACTTATTTGTGCAGACTGTATTCCGCCACCTTATCTCTTACCCATTTGAGTCTTTCGATTGCAATATCGCTTGGCACGGTGCAATCTGCACCAATGATAACGCCTTCTTCTCCTGCACCCTCAAGCAGCTCTTCCACATACTTCTCAATCTCTTCCCTGGTGCCGGAATATAATAGTCCATCCTTTACATTGTCAAAGCCTCCGATGACCGCTTTTGAGCCAAAGTACGCCTTACCCTCCTTAAAGCCAAGCTCCTCTGCATGCACTGCCCAGTTTACTGCGCTGAACGGATAGTCTCTGTATACGGAAAGGATATTCTTATTTCCTGCATATCCGCAGATATGAAGGATATTGTCCTGAGCCAGCTTGTTAGCTGCCTCCAAAATCTTCTTCTCGCTCGGTGCAATATAGGTACTGTAAATCTGCGCCGGAATCTTCCGGTTTGGATTATTTACGCTGAGGTAAATACCGTCTGCCAGTCCCGGTTTTACGACCTCCTTAATTAATTCTATGATGCTGTCTGCAATAGTATCAAGAGCGGCTGCAACTGCCGATGCATCCTCCTCCAAAAAGGAAATAAGCTTTGGTAAACCGGCAAAACCATTACCAAGTCCAAGCAGCAGATGATTAAAGGGAGAAAATACATTGAAAAATAATAATCTGTCCTCCCCAAAAATCTCACGGACTCCCTGTACCAGTTCCACATTTTTCGCAAAGAAGGGATGCTCCCCGGTAACGGGCTTTAAGCTTTTCAAATCCTCAATAGTATTTATTGCTGAAAAATCAAAGGGAAGGAAGAAAAAGCCATCCGTCATAATCTTTACAAAATCCGGGTCAAAGTCCTCCGCAAATTTTTTGTGTCCTGCCAGATTCTTAGAAAGCAGCTCCGGATTTTTAAGTCCTGCATTGAACTCATCCCCTTCCAGGAAGTGGAACCAGAATCCTACCGGAATTCTCTCTGTTTTCTCATTGTGAAATGCCTTTAATACTAATTCTCTCTTTGTGCTCATAATCTTTAATCTCCTCTTTTCTTTTTATTTTTTTGAATATCTGTTTAAATAACGCTCCGTCCTTCTAAGCAATTGCTCCAAAAAAAGACAGAGGATAACATAAATCACTAAAATCACGGTGTATGCTTCCGCGTAGCAGTAGTTCAGTGCTGCTCCCAGCTTGGCAGTCTGGGTAATATCCTTTACCGTCATCATGAATGCCAGCGAAGTATTTTTTACCAGTGTAATCACCAGATTACACAGATTCGGCCATGCCACAGCAATTGCCTGTGGGAAAATGATTCGCACATAAGCCTGCGGTGCATTTAATCCGGTTGCATATGCAGCTTCCAGCTGCCCCTTATCTACCGCGGATAACGCAGCTCTGAAAATTTCAATTAAAGCAGCCGTAGCCGTCAGTGAAAAAATAAAATATGCATATACAATTGCCGGAATCTGCCGGTATACATTGAAGCTGCTGCCAAAGAGCTTAAAAAGTGCTGCCAGCCGCCCCGGCAAGGTGTTATAAAATAAAAGTACCAGTACCACCGCCGGTATTCCTCTGATGAAGGACACATAGCCTTTGGAAAAGCTGCTCCAAAATCTCACCTTTTTAATCTGCGCCATTGCCCCCAAAAACGCAAAGGGTACGCTAATCAAAAAGGGAATAAACGTAAGGCTCAATGTAGTAGGTACTGCTTTCCATGTGTTCCCAAAGGTCTCATACATAAAAGACACATTCCATGTCATCATTTTTCACCTACCCTTTCCTTAGTCTGCTCTCCAAAACGCCAAAGCACTTCTGCGTCGTCAGAGATAAAACCCAATAAATCAGTGCCAGTGCCAAATAGGTTTCCAGAACATATCCGCCCAGATTCATGGATATGATGTAACTGGCCTGCCCGGTGATATCCACCACACCAATGGAATATGCCAGCGCACCATCCTTTAAGAGGCCTACGATGGTATTTCCCAGCGTGGGCAGAGCCGTTACCAGCGCCTGGGGAAACACGATTCTGTAAAAAGCCTGAAAGGGTGTTAATCCGATGCTGACCGCAGCTTCCCTCTGTCCTTTTTCAACAGCTTCATAAGCACCTCTCATCATTTCTGATATGCTGGCTCCATGGAGCAGGCTTAAAGCGAATATGGCGAAATAGATGGCATCCAGCTGATTGATATCTATCCCAAATACTCCATAGACCAGATAGGGAGCACCATAATATACCACAAACAGAAGAACAATGGGGGGCACACATCGCATCAGCGTGATGTATGCTCTTGCAGCCCCATGGAAAAATCTGCTCTTTCCCAAATTTCCGATTACGGTAATTGTGGCCAGCACCAATGAAAAAATAAGCG
>CAZOSU010000024.1:12680-15514 GCA_964582515.1 uncultured Acetatifactor sp.
AAGCGATAATGCCATTACCAGAAAGGTAGTACCCAGACAGGTTAAAATCTCTATTAAGTTAGAAAGAAAAACTGCTCCGTTAAAGCTCATATTCATCCCACCTGTTCTTTAGTCTTTACTGTGAAAACCCAAGTCCGTCTCTTCCGTACAGTGAAATATAATCTACACCGTACAAATTTTCCTGTATATAGCTGGCATAACCGCTATCCCATACCTGATCGATTACAGTGTCAAAGGCATCTGCTACATCCTTATCGTTTCCGCTGAAAATGACGTATGTAGGAATGGCTGCACAAGGTGTCCAGGTAAGCGCCTCCGCATATTGATGTGCGGACCCCTCCTCTGCGGTCACCACTGCGTTAAAGCTCACCTCCAGACTGAAATATGCATCATATCGCCCTTCGGCCACCCATGCATAAGCATCTGCACTGTTGGCTAACTGACCTGTTTCAAAATCCCAAGCCTTATCCGGATTCGCATCGCACCAGTTTTTTAACACCGTGTAATGTCCATCCCCGGGATTTACCGGAACCAAGTGACCACCCGCTTCGGACACCGTTGCAAAATCATATATTTTATCAATATCTTCCTTCCGGACTGTAAGTCCGGTAACACTCAGACCAATGTTTTTCTCCGGGAATGAAAATATCTGTCTTCTCTCCTCTGTCTGGAACCAGTTGCGTACTGCTCCGTTGGTCTTGCCACTCTGCACTCCCAGCAGTAAATCATCGCCGCCTGCGGACGGTACAAACTCAAATTTGTAATCCGCAAGCAAAGCGTCCACCGCCTTGAGCATCTCGATATCATAACCGGATGCGGTTCCATCCTTGGTGGTATAGGCAATCGGATATGCGGAATAGCCATAAGCAATGGTGATGGTTTTCACATCTTCACTATCCGGTGCAGCTTCCACTCCGGCATACTCTGTATAGGACTGTAAGCCTTCATATTGGGTATTGCCGTATGAAACATCTCCCTGATTTGCTACCGAGGCATCCGCCGGTTCAACGCTATTTCCGCAGGCGGAAAGGGCCAGGGTAACTGCTGCTGTGCTTAAAATACTGATTGTTTTTCTTTTCATAATAAATCTCCTCTTTTCTTACTTTTCCTATCGAATTACTAGGTTTTTTGTTATGATGCAATCATACTCCCCCGGCAGACAATTGTCTAATACAGAAAAAAAATGACTGGTTATAGTTTTTAACTATAATCAGTCACTCCATTACTCTTCCTTATTCTGCTGCCAGTCCACCAAATCCTTTAAGGTTACGGTATCAACCACCCCATTGATGGCATCACTTATTTTCTTCCACAAGGGAAAGGTGGCACAGCTCTTTTGCCTGTCACACTCTTCCGCATCCTCCACACAGGATACCGGTGCCAGACTTCCCTCCGTTAGTCGCAGAATCATCCCTACCGTATATTCCTCCGGCCCTCTCTTCAGCGTATACCCTCCCTGTGGGCCGCGTACGCTTTTTACATAACCGGCCTTATTCAGTACCGCTATAATCTGTTCCAGATATTTATCGGATATCCCTTGCCGCTTTGCCACATCCTTAATACGAATGGGATTTCCCTCTTCATTCATTGCCAGGTCAATCATTAACCGCAGTGCATACCTTCCCTTGGTTGATATTTTCATCTGATACCTCCTTTTATTTCAACGCCTTATCCTTATATTTCGACAATTCCTCAATATACTTCTGCCCCAAAGAGCTTATGGCTGCCCCCTTGCGGGAAAGGTAGCCGATGGTCATAATTTCCTCGCTGTCCAGCCGCACTGCACAATAATCGGAACCATTCAAATCTTCGCAAATGATACCCGAACACAGGGTATAACCATTTAAGCCCACCATCAGATTCAGAAGTGTGGCTCTGTCATTCGCTTTGATAAGCTGCTTATAATGATAGGTACTTAGCACTTCCTCTGCGAAATAAAAGGAGTTGTTATTCCCCTGTTCAAAGGAAAGGCACGGATAGTTCTCCAAATCCTCCAGCGTAACCCTCTCACACGCAGCCAAAGGATGTCCTTTCCACATATATACATAAATGCGGCAATCTAATATGGGGTGAAACTCCAATCCATATTCCGTAAACAGCTTATTCAATACCTTCCGGTTGAATTCGTTGATATATAAGATGCCGATTTCACTTTTGAAATTCTTCACATCCTCGATTACTTCATGGGTCTTCGTCTCATGAATGGCAAATTCATATTCATCCATGCCAAACTGCTTTACCATTTCCACAAAGGCATTGACCGCAAAGGTATAGTGCTGGGTGGATACTCCGAATTTCTTTTTCACATTTGTCTTTTCAATATATTTTGTTTCAATCAGCTTGTACTGCTCCACCACCTGTCTGGCGTAGCCCACAAACTCTTCTCCTGCCGGAGTAACAAATACCCCTTTATTACTCCTTCGAAAGACCTCGATGCCGATTTCTTCCTCTAATTCCTTAATTGCAGAAGACAAACTGGGCTGTGAAATAAACAGCTGTTTTGCCCCTTCATTCATGGATTTTGCTTCTGCTACGGTAATTACATACTTTAACTGTGTCAGTGTCATAGGATACCTCTGGTACTATTTATTGTGTATATCCCACTTTTTTGATGGGTTATATAGAATAATAACATTTCTTTCCTTAAACTACAACAAAACTTTCTGATACAATATAGGTATCATCCCCACCATAAACCACTACTCTGTATAGTCCTGGGGAAAAGTAGGGAAATGTATTGATGATTTCTTCCACCTTTTTCACTATTAATGTATAATTATAATTGGCAAAAATAAAGGGAAGAAGCAAAATACCTCTTCCCAATCATACAGTTT
>CAZOSU010000025.1:0-15455 GCA_964582515.1 uncultured Acetatifactor sp.
GCCCATATCTACCAAGGAGGTAGCTACACCCGGGCCGGTCTTAGAGGTAAATACAAGTCTTGCAGGATCTTCTCTGTTACCCATGGATAAAGGATTAACCTTAATACCGATAGGGCCGTCAGAGATGGTAGGACATACCTCCAGCATATGCGCCTGTAAGATACCTTCCTTACCGGGAACAAAGTTGTAGGTGTAATCCTCCATGAAAGAGGTACCCTTTGCATCCTTCATACCAGCGGTCATAATCTTCATCAAACGTACCATGGCAGCGGTCTTCCAGTCACCTTCTCCACCGAAGCCGTAGCCCTTCTCCATCAGTCTCTGGATTGCAAGACCCGGAAGCTGCTTTAAGCCGCCCAGCATACCAAAGTGGGTAACGATTGCATGATAGTCACCATCCTCAAGGAACTTCTCAAGACCAATTTCAATCTGTGCCTGTACTGCCACATGCTTCTTGAATTCTGCTGCATCTCTTCCCTCAAGAAGGATTTCATACTTGCTGTAATATTCATCAACCAGTGCATTTACGTCGCCTTCTGAAACAGCGTTAACGTAATCTACTGCGTCATTTACATTGTAGTGGTCGATTTCCCAACCAAACTTAATCTGTGCTTCTACCTTATCACCTTCGGTAACTGCAACATTGTTCATATTGTCACCGATACGGCATACACGGATGTGAGAAGACTCCATAACACCAACTGCGGTTCTCATCCAGGAAGCCAGCTTATCCTGAACACCTGCATTTGCCCAGTGGCCAACGATAATCTTTCTCTCAATGCCCATACGGCTTACAATGTGACCATACTCTCTGTCACCATGTGCAGACTGGTTCTCGTTCATGAAATCCATATCGATGGAATCGTAAGGAATTTCCTCATTGAACTGGGTATGTAAATGGCAAAGAGGCTTCTTGTACTCCTGAAGACCGATAATCCACATCTTAGCAGGGGAGAAGGTGTGCATCCAGGTGATAACTCCGGCACAGTTCTCATCATTGTTTGCCATGTTGAAGGTCTTACGGATGGAAGCCTGGTCAATTAAGGTGGGCTTTAATACGATTTCGTAAGGGAACTTACCGGTAGCATTTAATGCCTCTACGATTTTTGCAGAGTGGTCTGCCACCTTACGAAGACACTCATCTCCGTATAAGTCCTGTGATCCGGTACAAAACCAGAACTGATAATTCTTTGTTGCTTTCATGTTGAAATCCTCCTATTTGTTAATATCTCTGACTGTATCTCTTTCCACCACACGGGTGTCAAATTCATACGTCACATCTGCTCTGTGGTCCGCAATGAGCTTAAGCAGGTTCTCCGCCGCCTTCTCTCCCAGACTTTCCTTGGGATGGGGCAGGGACGTAATCTGGATGTTATTCATCCGTGCCAGGTCCGAATCGTCAATACTGATGATGGACACCTGGTCAGGCACCTTAATGCCACGCTGGGACAAAAGCTTAATCAGCTGGAACGCCACCTGATCGTTATAGCACAAAAGGGCTGTACAATCCTGTATACGACTCAGAATCTTCTCCATACACAGGGACAGCTGCTTAAAATCATCCGTATCAATCCATATCATGGCGGAATCAGAGATGGGCAGTCCCGCCCTTTCCATAGCCTTCAGGTAACCAAGATAGCGCAGACGCCCCTGACCATCATCCAGCTTCATAATGGTACCGATTCTCCTGTGCCCCTTCTCCAGCAGGTAGTTCACTGCCTTTTTCGCAGCCTCCACATCATTTAAGGATACATGTGGTGCATTCAACTCCGGATAAAAGGTATTGATAAAAATCATGGGGATGCGCTTTTCCTGCAGTCTCTTGTACAGGGAGATGTTGGGACTTGGAAGTCCGCTCTTGGTTCCCTCCACAATCACGCCTGCCACATCGTCACGATTAATCAAATCCTCCAGCACAACTCTCTCCCTTGAGGTTGTATTGTCGGTAAAGGAAATCTGTACGGAATATCCCTTATCAAACAAAACCTTCTCAATTCCCTGTATGGTCTTGGGAAAAATGTAGCTGTCCACATAGGTGGTCACTACCGCGATACGGTTTCGCTGCTCCAGGTTATTTGCCCTGATGTCGCATACATAGGTTCCGCTTCCCTTCACCGTGGCTAAAAGGCCATCCTCCACCAAAAGGGATATGGCATGACGCACGGTCTGTCTGCTATACCCAAACATGGCGACAAGCTCATTCTCCGAATACAGCTTATCCCCCGGCTGGAGATTACCGTTTTCAATATTCAGTTTTACGTAATCTACCAATTCCTGGTACTTGGGTACTTTCTCGCTCATGGTTTCAGTATAGACATCTTGTTCGGTTTCGTCAATACATCTTTTGCACTTTTTATGTACAAGTTTATTAAGTTGTATCAAATACATCTTATTTTTTAAACAATATATTCTTTTTCTGCATCTTTTATGTAACAGGCCACATATACATTACCAAAACACCGGGAGTCTTCTCCTACATGAAAAAAAACATACCCTCCCTACTGTTTACTGCCATAACCACTCTTACAGTTCTTCTGCTTAGTGGCTGCGGCAGCACTGACGAACACTTTGCAGATGTGGGCAAAGCCCTGTTTGCAGAGGAGATGAGTACCGATACCCTGAGTCTCCACTATACGCTGGCCTCCCCCGGCAGATACGGTCTTTCCACAGATGAAGTCGCCCTGCCCCTTTACGATAAGGGAGACTCCAAAAAACGTAACGAAGCCCTGACCAAATACAGGGATACCCTTTCTGCCATGGCTTCCCAAGAGCTCTCCCCGGAAAACGAGACCCTCCGAAAGCTCCTTGTAAGCAGTCTGACAGACTCCATCCGGATAAATGACTTCTCCTACTACGAAGAACCCTTCTCCCCCTCCTCCGGCGTACATACCCAGCTTCTCATCCTCCTTGCAGAATACCAGCTGCGCCACCAGCAGGATGTGGAGGAATACTTATCTCTTTTGCAGATTGTACCGGACTACTTAAGCTCCCTCCTTACCTATGAACAGGAAAAAGCCAGAGCAGGACTGTTTATGTCCATGGAAAGCCTGCAGGAGGTGCTTAAGGGCTGTGAAAGCTGCTTAACGGAAGAGGCCTTGCGTGCCGGAGAGCATTTTTTGCAACAGACCTTCTCCGAACGTCTGACAAGTCTTTGTAGCTACGGCGAGCTTAGCAGCAAGGAGGCCGCTGCCTACATGGCAGAGCATGATGAGATCCTTCTCTCCAAAATACTTCCGGCCTACCAGACTCTGCGGAACGGATTGTGGGAGCTGCGGGAATACTGCGGACCTGTGGAGGGACTTTGCCATAAACCGGAGGGGACTGCCTACTACGAAGCATTATTAAAAAGTCAGACCGGCTCAAGCCGCAGCGTAGAGGACATTCGCAGACTTCTTACCAGTCAGATTGACGACCAGTACGACGCTCTGATTTACACTCTGCGGAATAAAAACGTGCAGGAGCTTCTACGGGAAAATAACGGAAAACTGACCACGGACTTCCCGCTTACCCAGCCCACGGACATTTTACAGGATTTACAGAGCCGTATGGAGGAGGACTTTCCCCCCTTACAAACCACCGTCCAGCTTCAGGTGAAAAACGTATCCCCTGCGCTGACCGAACATACCGCCCCCGCTTTTTATTTGACGCCTCCCATGGACGACTACAAAAACAACGTCATTTACATCAATAAGGAGCTTACTGCCACCGGACTGGAGCTGTACACTACCCTTGCCCATGAAGGCTTTCCCGGACACCTCTACCAGACGGCCTACGACAGCTATAAGCTGGAGCAGCAGGAGAACGGATACCTAAAGTCCCTTTTGTGGTACGGGGGCTATTTAGAGGGGTGGGCACTTTACACCGAGTTCATGGCCTATGACTATGCCACTGATTTGCTAAAGGAAAGCGGTTATGAGGATGCAGCCACCATCGCCCAGGCGGAGAAATACCAGCGAAGTCTCCTTCTGGCGGTATACGGTCTTTTGGACATCATGATTCATTATGATGGTGCCACGGAAATAGAGGTCTATCACCAATTGGAGAAATACGGCATTACAGACGAAGAAACCGTAGCCGCTATCTATCGCTACATCGTGGAGGAGCCCACAAATTATCTGAAATACTATGCGGGCTATCTGGAAATTCTGGAATTGAAAAAGCAGGCCCATACGGTCTGGGGAGACGACTACAGCGACCTCTCCTTCCATAAGTTCCTGCTGGATAACGGACCGGCGGATTTTGACACCCTACTGTCCATTCTTGATATTCATAAAGTACCCATGTAAATTGTTTAAAGCTTTTCCCAGTACCTCTAATTCCTCATCACTAAGGCGTTCCTCAATGGCATCAATCATGCTATTGTGGAAGCCTGCGTGCAGGGCATGAGCCTGATTTCCCTTCGCCGTCAGAGAAACCAGCACCACCCGCCTGTCCTCCTCGCTGCGTACTCTTTCCACATACCCCTTCTTCACCAGACCATTCACAGAAATGGTCAGGGTTCCGGTGGTAATGGATAAGCTTTTTGCAACGGTGGACATGTTCTTTGCCTCACCGGTTCCGATGGCCTCTATCACATGCATATCGTTGGTAGTCAGGTCCTTGAACTGACTCTGCCTGATGGCCCGTTCTTCAATTGTGATTATTTCACGAAAAAGCTTTACCAGCACTTCGTTTAGTGTGGCTCTAATATTCACGCCTCTTCCTCCATCATTCGCTCTAAATACCCACGGTCCCACAAAAGAATCTTCAACTTTTTCGCCGCATCCACTGCGGGTGAGGTAAAATACTGGTTGGTCATCACAGCCCCAACCATCCTGTCATAATAGTCTCTGCCTGCATAGGCCTCCTGAACGGCTGACACCCCCACAGGCGATCCGTAGCACTTACACTGGATGGCATAGGTTACCCCATCCTTCTCTGCCAAAATGTCGATGCCGTAGTCACCGCTTCCCTTGGTTACCTCCACCTCCAGAAAGCCCCTGCGCTTAAGAAGGTCCGCACAGAACCGTTCAAAATCCCGGCCTTCCATCAAATCAATATCCGCAGGATAACGCTTCTTTGCTTTGTGCAAAAACAGAATCCCGATAAACAAAAGCAATATAAAAACCGTAACTATAATAATAATCTGTACTTCAAATTCCATAATATTATTTTACCACATTTCGCGTTCTTTTTTCCACTGACAACTTGATTTTTTAAATCTACTGCCCTATACTTCCTTTAGCACATTAAAGGAGCACAGATTGTCTATGGAACAATTATTATTCAGCTTAAACGCCACCGTCCCTATTTTTCTGCTAATGCTTCTCGGTTATTTCCTGCGGCAGATAAGGATGCTGGACGAGCCTTTTATAAAAACACTAAATACCTTTAATTTCAAGGTCACACTTCCTTTTCTGGTATTCAAGGACATTGCCCAGTCGGATTTCTACGCTGTCTGGGACACAAGGTACGTGTGCTTCTGCTTTCTCGTCACCCTGTTCTGCATCCTTGCGGTCTGGGCACTGGCACACATCCTTATGAAGGACAAAAGCCTTCTGGGTGAATTCGTACAGGGCTCCTACCGGGGAAGCGCTGCTGTCATGGGTCTTGCCTTTATCCAGAATATCTACGGTAATTCGGGTATGGCACCGCTTATGATTATCGGCACCGTTCCTCTTTACAATGTGGCAGCAATCTTTATTTTGTCCTTAACAGGCCCCAATGCTAAAGGACTGACCAAGGCCTCATTAAAAAAGACCTTTACGGACACCCTGAAAAATCCCATTATTATCGGCATTTTCCTTGGGATGGCCGCGTCTTTGCTGCGGATTACCTTCCCGGCAATGATTACCAAAACCATGGGAAATATCGCACAACTGGCTTCCCCCCTTGCCTTGATTGCTCTGGGCGCAGGCTTCGAGGGAAAAAAAGCCATAAAACAGCTCTCTCCCACAATTGTGGGAAGCTGTATCAAGCTGGTGGTTCCTGCGGCGATTTTCCTGCCTCTGGCCATCCGCCTAGGCTTCCGTAACGAAATGCTGGTAGCCCTGCTTGTGATGCTGGGTGCACCCACAACTCCCAGCTGCTATGTCATGGCAAAGAATATGGGACACGAAGGTGTACTAACCTCCTCCCTGGTGGTTGCCACTACCTTCCTAAGCTCCATAACACTAACCGCATTTCTGTTTCTCTTTAAAACACTTGGTTACATATAAGAAAGGTGTGTTTGCGCAATGCAGACACACCCTTTTCTTCGCAATTTATTCTTTCACCCCATCATCACCTACTATATTGGAAGATGATATGGATGATACCACCGCTACTATCACAGCTACAATGATAATCAATAAACCGCCACCCATTAACAAAAGTATTTCCATGGATTTATCCTCCCGAGCTTTAATACCTTTTCTCTGTATCAGTGTACCACATATCCCATATCCGATACAAGTATTATCTTTTTTTGCGGAAGGCATCTGCAAGCTTCCTACAGTGGAATATTTCCGTGCTTTTTCTTGGGAGCCTCCACACTCTTTGCCTTCAAGACCTTTAACGCCTTTAACAGCTTTTCTCTGGTCTCATAGGTCTGGATAACTTCATTCACGTAGCCTCTTGAGGCCGCCACATAAGGATTAAGGAAGCGCTCCTCATATTCCTTCTTGCACTGCGCTCTCATTGCCTCCGGGTCAGAGGCATTCTTGATTTTCCTCTTAAATGCAATATTTACGGCACCATCCGCGCCCATTACAGCGATTTCTGCGATAGGCCATGCAAATACCATATCTGCACCCATATCCTTAGAATTCATGGCGATATAAGCACCGCCGTAGGCCTTTCTCATAATCACGGAAATCTTCGGCACGGTTGCCTCGGAATATGCATAAAGCACCTTTGCACCGTGACGGATGATTCCATTATGCTCCTGTGCGGTGCCCGGCAAGAATGCAGGTACGTCCACCAGGGTAACCAGCGGAATATTAAAGCAGTCGCAGAAGCGGATAAATCTTGCCATTTTATCGGAAGCATGGTAATCCAGAGAGCCTGCCATCTGCTTAGGCTGGTTCGCCACGATACCTACCACCGCACCATTCATTCTGGAAAAGCCCACTACCACATTGGTGGCAAATTCCTTCTGCACCTCAAAGAAGCTATCCTTATCTACGATACAATCGATAACCTCCTTCACATCATACGCAATTCTGGAGTTATCCGGTACAATTTCCTGAATACGCTCGCAGGGATTCACAGCAGGAGCTGTGGCCTTTACCTCCGACTTTTTATTAGAGCCGATTCTCTCCAGCATTCTGTTCATGGAGAGGAAGGCTTTCTCTCTCTTTTCAGAAGAAAGGCTCTTGGGAGGTTTTTCCTCAAAGTTGCTTGGCAGGTAAGCTAAGAGCTTACGCACACCCATCAGGCACTCACCCTCGGTATCGTAGGTAAAGTGTGACACGCCGCTCTTGGTGGCATGTACCTGCGCACCGCCCAGCTCTTCGGTGGAAACCTCTTCATTAATTACGGTCTTTACTACATTTGGTCCGGTAATAAACATCTTGGAGATATCTCTTACCATAAAGATGAAGTCGCAAATTGCAGGCGCGTAGCATGCACCGCCCGAGCAGGGTCCTAAGATTACTGCAATCTGAGGAATCACACCGGATGCCTTGGTGTGGCGAAGGAACATTCCTGCATAACCACTCAAGGAAGAAATACCCTCCTCAATACGTGCTCCGCCACTATCGTTAATGCAAATCATGGGTGCCTTCATGGTCATGGCCATGTCCTGAATTCTTGCAATCTTCATAGAATGGTATTCGCCAAGTGTACCACCGATAACGGTAAAGTCCTCACTTGCAACGAATACGGTTCTGCCATCTATCTCACCGTAGCCGGTCACTACGCCATCGCCCGGCACACGTCTTTTGTCCAATTCAAAATCATCAATTCGTCCCTCAACGAAATTGTCCACCTCCACAAAGGTGCCTGGGTCCAGTAAAACTTCGATACGCTCTCTGGCAGTGAGCTTTCCCTGCTGATGCTGCTTATCAATCTTTAACTGTCCGCCACCTACTGCGGCCTTTGCACGTCTTTCCTCCAAATTCTTGGATGCCTGCTCCCAGTTCATATTTTTGCCTCCTACATATGGTTTGAAATTCAAAGTATTGTGGTTGATTTACGCCCCGGCTCCGCACATATATCTTCCTTTTCTGACCCGTTCTCACTTGGTGAAAAACGTAGCGGTACTACGCCGAAAAATCCATATGCGCAAGATTTTTCGGCGGGCAAATTTGCGCGAGCGCAAATTCGCTAGTTTACGACAGATACTCGCCAAGTGCCGACGTTTTTCAACAGTCTGCAAAGCAAGATATATGTACGAAGCCGGGGCTCACGTTACGAATAGCTTTTAAAGTAATTTTCCGGAAACTGTAAGCTAGTTTCAAATAGTTACCCCTTACCAGGTAAGTAAGGTGGTTCCCCAGGTGAGGCCTCCACCGAAGCCGGAAAGGATGACCTTATCGCCGCGCTTTAAGAGTCCCTTTTTGTTTGCCTCGTCTAAGAGGACGGGGATGCTTGCTGCGGAAAGATTACCGCAGTGGTCTAAGCTGACAGGGCATTTATCCAGAGAAACCTTTAAGCGCTTTGCCACGGACTGGATAATGCGGATATTGGCCTGGTGAAGGAGGAATACGTCCACATCCTCCACAGTAAGGTCAGCCTTTTCCAGTACGTTCAGGATGGACTTTGGTACGGTGCTTACTGCGAAGCTGTACACTTCCTTACCATCCATCTGCACGTAGCATGGCTCTGTGTCGTTCTTTACGTAGGGGTTATTGTTCTTACGGTTAATTCCGGCAAGCACATGTCCTTTTGCACCGTCAGAATACTGCTCAAAGGCCATTACCCCCTCGTTATCTGCTTTTACTACCGCTGCACCCGCACCGTCTCCAAAGAGTACACAGGTGCCTCTGTCGTTCCAATCCATGATTCTGGACAGGGTCTCCGCACCAAGAATCAGTGCATTTTTATAAATGCCTGACTGGATGAAAGCCTGTGCAGTATTCAGTGCATACACAAAGCCGGAGCATGCTGCATTTAAATCAAATGCCACAGCGTTTACTGCACCGATGCCTGCCTGCACCTCACAGGCTGCGGACGGCGTCACATGGTCTGCGGAAAGGGTAGCTACAATAATCAGTTCAATCTCTTCCGCAGTCATATCTGCATCCTTTAAAGCCTCTTTTGCCGCATGGGTACACATGGATGCGGTATTCTCTTCTACTACTAAATGTCTTTCTCTGATACCGGTTCTGGACGAAATCCACTCATCACTGGTATCCATTATTTTGGCTAAATCGTCGTTGGTAACTACTCTCTTTGGAAGGTAGCTGCCTGTTCCAATTATTCTTGCGTTCATTGAAATTCCCTCATGATATCTGCTACGGATTCCAGCTTGGTTGCACGATATGCATTGGTTCCGCAAAACAGTAGCGCATCTTCTATATTTCCTGTTACTGCATTTACCAGCGCTTCTGTAATACAGTATGGTGTCTCCATGGGCTTACAGGTGGAGACGCACAAATGGCACCTGCCATGGGGCACCTGACCCAAAGCCGCTTTATCCATAAATGGGTTCTTAATAGCTCTGCCCGGCATTCCCACAGGGCTCTTTACGATAATGATATCTTCCTCTTTGGCATTGATATAACTCTGCTTGTATTCCATGGATGCATCACACTCATGGGTGGTTACAAAACGGGTTGCCATCTGGACACCGTCCGCACCAAGAGAAAGAGCCTTTTCTGCATCCTCTCTGTTGTAAATTCCGCCGGCCACTACAACAGAAATCTCTTTGCCGATTCTCGCCGCATTTTCTTTTACAAAGGCGATAATCTTCTTGATTTCCTCTTCAAAATTAAGACCAGGAATATCCTGAAGCTGTTCATAGGTAAAGCCCAGATGTCCACCGGCCTTGGGGCCTTCGATTACCACCATGTCCGGCGCCACGTTATATTTCTTCTCCCAGTATTTCCAGATTACCTGCACGGATTTTAAACTGGATACAATGGGAGCAAGCTTCGTCTTAAAGCCCTTGGTCAGTTCAGGGAGGGTCATGGGAAGACCTGCACCGGAAATGATTAAATCCACTCCCGCCTTTACTGCTGCCTTCACATATTCCTCATACTGTCTGGTAGCAACCATGATATTCACACCGATAATACCCTTGGGTGCGATTTCTCTGGCCTTGTTTACTTCTTTCTCAATAGCCTTTAAGTTGGTTCCGATAGGGTCTGTGTCAAACCCCTCATCCTTATAGCCAATCTGTGCGGTAGAAATGATTCCTACGCCGCCCTCTTTAGCTACTGCTCCGGCAAGTCCGGACAAGCTGACACCGACACCCATACCTCCCTGTACCACAGGGATTTTCGCTATTAAATCACCTATTTTTAATGGTTTTAATTCCATAATTACCTCGATTATTGTCCGATTGCAAAGGTAAGCTCTGCCTGACAAACCAGCTTACCGTTTACGGTAGCCTTCGCCATACCCACACCGATAGGACCCTTGCATTTCACGATTTCGGTTTCTAACATCAGCACATCGCCGGGCAATACTTTTCCCTTAAACTTTGCGTTGTTCACAGCTGCAAAGTAAGCGATTTTTCCTTTGTTTTCCGGCAGTCCTAAAATAGCAACTGCGCCAACCTGGGCAAGAGCTTCGATAATCAGCACGCCCGGCATTACCGGCTCCGCAGGGAAATGTCCTGCAAAAAATGGCTCATTATAGGTGACACATTTCTTGCCCACAGCTCTCTTGCCATATTCTAATTCCTCAATGGTATCAATCAGCAAAAATGGCTGTCTATGAGGAATGATTTCCATGATTTCCTTGGTTGTTAATACAGACATGGCACTCTCCTTACACGTATTTCTTCATAAGTAAGCTTGCATTGTGACCGCCAAAGCCCAGGGAGTTGGATAATGCATATTCAAACTCTTCCTCGTACGCTTCCTTACAGTAGTTAAGATCAAGCTCTTCGTCCGGATTCTGAAGACCAACGGTCTGATGGATGTAGCCCTCCTGCAGCTCCTTGATACAGGTGATTGCCTCAATAGCGCCTGCTGCACCAAGTAAGTGACCTACCATGGACTTGGTAGAATTTACCCTTACATTCTTTGCATTCTCACCAAATGCCAGCTTGATAGCTCTGGTCTCAAACAAATCGTTGTGATGTGTGCTGGTTCCGTGTGCATTAATGTAGGTTACCTGTGAAGGCTCCACACCAGCATCAGCCATAGCGTTTTCCATCGCCTTTGCCGCACCGCTTCCGTCCTCCGCAGGGGAAGTAATGTGGAATGCATCGGAGCTGCATCCGTAGCCCACGATTTCACCGTAAATCTTAGCACCACGAGCCTTTGCATGCTCCAGCTCCTCCAGAACCAGAACTGCCGCACCCTCACCCATTACGAAGCCGCTTCTATCCTTATCGAAAGGAATAGAGCATCTTGCAGGGTCCTCAGATGAGGTTAAAGCAGTAAGTGCGGTAAAGCCTGCGATACCGATAGGGGTTACACTGCCCTCTGTACCACCTGCCAGCATGATATCTGCATCCCCGTACTGGATTGTACGGAATGCTTCCCCGATACAGTTGGTTCCGGTTGCGCATGCAGTAACCACGTTAATGCTCTTGCCCTTTAAACCAAACTGGATGGATACATTACCTGCTGCCATATTACAAATCATCATGGGAACTAACAGAGGATTTACCTTGTTTGGTCCCTTTTCCAATAATTTCTGATGTTCTCTCTCCATTGCCTGAAGGGAACCGATACCGGAGCCCACAGCCACACCTACGCGGTAGGGGTCTTCCTTCTCCATATCTACTCCCGCATCCTCCATTGCTTCCTTGGAAGCTGCCACTGCATACTGGCAGAAAAGCTCCATTCTCTTTGCTGCCTTGAAATCCATAAAGTTCTTGCCCTCGAAGCCCTTTACTTCTGCTGCGATTTTACACTTATACTCGGATGCGTCAAACTTGGTGATGAAATCAAATCCGGTGACACCCTTTTTTACGTTTGCCCAAAATTCTTCTACACTAAGACCAATAGGGGTAATGGCACCCATACCGGTTACAACTACTCTTTTTTTCATTTTGTCCTTCTTTCCGCAAGCCCCGCAGTTGGTATATCTTATTTTTCAGACACGCTCTCGCTCGTTAAAAAAAGATATACCAACTACGTGGCTTGCTAGTCTACGATAAACTATAAAAACCCGTTAACCGGTATTTGTTACATGTGTAAACCGCCGTCGATAGAGATGACCTGACCGGTGATGTAGGATGCCTTGTCGCTGGCAAGGAATGCTACGGTCTCGGCGATATCCTTTACATGACCTACTTTTTTCATAGGAATCTGGGATAATACAGCTTCCTTTGCTGCGTCGGTCATCTTGGCGGTCATATCGGTTTCAATAAAGCCGGGGGCGATGGCATTACAGGTTACACCTCTGGCTGCCAGCTCCTTTGCTACGCTCTTGGTCAGACCTACCACTGCTGCCTTACTTGCGGCGTAGTTGCTCTGTCCCGCGTTTCCGGAAAGTCCGGTGACGGAGGACATGTTGATGATGCGTCCACCCCTCTGCTTTAAGAAGGCTCTGTACATATGCTTAATGGTCAGGAAGGTTCCCTTCACATTGGTATCCATAACTGCATCAAAGTCTTCCTCGGTAATCTTCATCATCAGGTTGTCTTTGGTAATACCTGCATTATTTACTAAGATATCGATTTTGCCGTACTCTGCAAGCGTATCCTCAATCATCTTCTTGCAGTCCTCATCCACTGCCACGGATGCCTGCACTGCCTTTGCCTGTCCACCGTTTGCGGTGATGGTATCCACTACCTCCTGGGCTGCCTGGGCAGAACCATTGTAGTTTACAATTACCGTAGCCCCATAGCCTGCCAGGGTAATGGCGATTTCTCTTCCGATTCCTCTGCTTGCACCGGTAACCAGTGCCACTTTTCCACTAAGCATATCTTTCCTCCTGCCTTTGCCGGATTACACAAGTGCATCCAGCTTTGCTAAATCTTCCACTTTCTCTATGTTGATAACGGTTGCTTCCTTATTAATCTTCTTCATAAATCCGCTTAAGGTCTTGCCCGGTCCGATTTCCACGAAGGTGTCCACGCCGTCCGCAAGCATCTTCTCCATGGTCTGCTGCCAGCGTACACTGCTGGAAACCTGTCTGGTAAGTAAATCCTTCACCTGAGAAGAGTCAGCTACATAATCTGCTGTCACATTGGTAATATAAGGAATCTTGATATCGTTTACGGTAGTCTCTGCCAGTACCTCACCCAGCTTCTCCCCTGCACCTGCAAGCATTTCTGAATGAAAGGGTCCGCTTACCTTTAAAGGAAGGCATCTCTTTGCTCCTGCCTCGGTCAGCTTTGCAGCTGCGGCTGCCACTGCATTTACCTCACCGGTGATAACAATCTGTCCCGGACAATTGTAGTTTGCAACGGACACCTGACCCGGTGTTTCCTCACAAATCTTTGCAATAATGTCACCATCCAGACCAAGCACTGCGGTCATTCCGCCGCCGGTAGGAACTGCCTCCTGCATATATATTCCGCGCTTACGCACTACCTTGAAAGCATCCTCCATGCTCATAACACCGCTGGCCACCAGTGCGCCGTATTCTCCAAGACTAAGTCCTGCCGTTACGTCCGGCACGATGCCCTTCTTCTGTACTGCGACAAGCATTGCTACCTCTGTCGCCAGCATAGCAATCTGTGTATATTCAGTAATATTGATTTCTTCGTTCTCCGTAAAGCAAAGAGCCTCAACATCCAGTCCGCTTGCCTTACTTGCTGCTTTATAAATTTCCTTACAGGTCTCATCTGCCTCGTAAAAATCCTTACCCATTCCTACGTACTGTGCACCCTGTCCCGGGAAAATAAATGCCACTTTTTTCATAGCGTATATTCCTTCCACGTCCTGCAAACTTTGGTTCACAGGAACAAATTTACCGTGTAAAAAATCTTGCATTTATGGATTTTTTACACTATACTCCTACTTTAAACCGAATAATATCCGGCTTGGCAAAGCCTTACCGGATTATTCGACTTATAAACTATTCTCTGTTAAGTAACTTCCTGGCATCAGCCATAATCTCTTCGATAATGTCCTTACATGGCTGAACTTCCTTTACCATGGCGGCAATCTGACCGGCCATAACGGTACCGTTGATGGTATCACCATCCATCACCGCTTTTCTTAAGGAGCCCAGAGTTAAATACTCCAGCTCTTCCATCGGAACACCCTCTTTTTCAAGCTTTAAGTATTCCTTGGTCATATTGTTGCGAAGCTGACGAACCGGGTGACCATGGGATAATCCGGTAACCTCGGAGTCGATATCCTTCGCCTTGATAATTCTTAATTTGTAATTTTCATGGGTAATTGCTTCCTCTGCCACGCAGAATCTGGTACCCATCTGCACTGCTTCCGCTCCAAGCATCATGGATGCCGCAAAGCCTCTTCCATCTGCAATACCGCCTGCTGCAATAACAGGGATATTAACAGCATCCACTACCTGGGGTACAAGCGCCATTGTAGTGGTAGAACCAATGTGTCCACCGGACTCGGTGCCTTCTGCGACAACCGCATCCGCTCCGGCTCTCTCCATAAGCTTCGCCAGCGCTACGCTCGCCACTACAGGGATAACCTTCACACCGGCTTCCTTCCACATCTTCATGTACTTTGACGGATTACCTGCACCGGTAGTAACTACCTTTACGCCTTCCTCCACAACTACCTGCGCCACATCATCCGCGTTGGGATTCATCAGCATTACATTTACGCCAAATGGCTTATCAGTTAATTCTTTGGTCTTGCGAATCTGCTCGCGTACCACTTCAGCAGGTGCACTTGCTGCACCGATAATTCCAAGGCCACCGGCATTCGAAACTGCTGCTGCCAGATGATACTCTGCAACCCAGGCCATACCACCTTGAATAATCGGGTATTCAATTCCAAGTAATTCCGTTACTCTAGTTTTCATCTATCTCAATACTCCGCCCGTCTGTAAGATTAGTTAACACCCTTTGCGTTTAAGTAATTTACAACATCACCAACGGTAGCGATAGACTCTAAATCTTCGGTAGGGATTTCGGTACCGAACTCCTCTTCGAATGCCATAACGATTTCAAATAAATCTAAAGAATCTGCTCCTAAATCATCCTTGAAGTTGGATTCTGCGGTAATTTCTGCCTCAACGTTTAACTGCTCTTTTACGATTTCGATTACTTTTTCTAACATGATTTTATCTCCTTTTATTTTGATGCTCGATTGTTTTGATATTCAAACTATATCACAAATACTTTGAAAGTCAAGATATTTTTTATAGTACTTTACTGCCAGGGGGATACGATATGGGGACATAATGTTTTCGCGGAGTGCAGTGCCATTAAGTTAGAGTGCAGA
>CAZOSU010000026.1:0-15444 GCA_964582515.1 uncultured Acetatifactor sp.
GAGAGAAACATGGGTATCGACTTTAACCCTACCTTCTTCTCCAGCCCTAAGGTAAAGGATGGTTTAACCTTATCCAGCCCTGATAAAGAGACCAGAGATTTCTGGATTGAGCATGGTAAGGCATGTATCCGCATCTCTGAGTATTTTGCAAAAGAGACCGGCATTCCTTGTGTAATGAACATTTGGACCGGTGACGGTTACAAGGATGTTCCTGCAGACCGTATGGGTCCCAGAATGAGATACAAAGAGTCCATCGAAGCTATCTTAGCTGAGCCATTCGACAAGAATTTAGTAAAGCCTTGTGTAGAGTCCAAGGTATTCGGTATCGGTGTGGAGTCCTTCACCGCAGGCAGCGCAGAGTTTACTTTAACCTTCGCGGCAACTCATGAAGGCTGCTTACCTCTGATGGACAACGGTCACTATCATCCTACTGAGGTGGTATCTGACAAGATTCCTGCACTCCTTTGCTTCTTCCCGGAGCTTGCTCTTCATGTGACCCGTGGTATCCGTTGGGATTCCGACCATGTAGTAGTATTCGACGATGAGACCAAGGAAATCGCTAAGGAAATCGTTCGTAATGACGCACTTGACAGAGTATACATTGCACTGGATTTCTTTGATGCAAGCATCAACCGTGTATCTGCATGGGCAAACGGTATCCGTTCTATGGAGAAGGCTTTATTAAATGCTTTGGTTACTCCTAACGCTATGTTAAAGGAGCTTCAGGATAACAACCAGTTCACCAAGCTGATGAGCATGCAGGAAGAAATGAAGACCATGCCTTTCGGTGATGTTTGGAACTACTTCTGCGAAGAGTGCGGCGTTCCTGCAAACTGGATTGAAGAAATCGAAACCTACGAAAAAGAAGTTTTATCTAAGAGAGTTTAGTTGTATAATGGTAGGGCTGCCCGATGGGTAGCCCTATTATGTTATGGCGACGAGGAAAATGGGCATCGTGCTTGCACGAATGAACATTTGACGACCGCTAATCAGAGCGAGATTCGCAAAGCGTATCTCGTCTCTGTTAGGTGCTTGAGAGGTTAGTAGGATATGAAGATAAAGTCGCTTTCTAAGAAAAATGTATGGAGCCTGCCAGAGCAAGAGGTGTTAAAAGCGGAATATGCATAGGGGAAGAATTTGAGCGAAATTCGTCTGGGGGATAACTTTTTGTTTTATCGCCCCTTTTTGTGGATAAAATGTATCCCGCTGACGGAGATTGCGAATTTGTACTTAAAGGTGGAGTTCGGAGAATCCGGCGATGTGCCGGTACACGAGCATTATATCCGGATAAAAACAAAGCAGGGTGAAGAGTTCACCCTGCGACTTGACCGCGCTGATGATGCCAAAAGACTGCTGGCATTACTTGAGAATAATTCTTTTGGTATTGTTTTAAGGAAATGGTAACTAATGATAATCCACCTGCATCATACATAGACCACAGGCCGGGGCAGTTGCTCCGGCTAATTTTCTGTCCTTGGCATTCCGAAGCTCTGCAATGCTGTCGGGAGTACGTTTCCCCATACCTACCTCTAAGAGGGTGCCGGTGAGAATACGCACCATGTGCTGCAAAAAGCCAGTGCCATGGTAGGTAAATGTGATATAGGGGCCATTCTGTTGAATATCAATCCTGTCCACAGTACGCACGGTGGATTTTTTCATACGAGGATTGGCGCAGAAGCTGGCATAGTCATGGGTGCCAATCAGATGCTGGGCCGCTCTACGCATGGCTTCCACATCCGGCTCTGCATCCAGTGTATACACATATTTCCTGTCGAATACCGGCTTTAATGCACCGGCGTAACAGGTATAGCAGTAGGTCTTGCCCAGCGCATTGTAGCGAGAGTGGAAACGGTCACCTGCTTCTGTTACATCGGTGATGCAGATATCGTCCGGCAGATAACGGTTCATGTAATCCCGGATTTCCTCGCAGGTAAGAGGGGTATCCAAAAATGCATTGGCAATCATAGCTTTGGCATGTACTCCGGCGTCAGTTCTTCCACAGCCGATGACCTCTACCATGGGCACGTTCACCATCTTGGCAAGGACATTTTCAATTTTCCCCTGAATGGTCATATCTGTATTGGGCTGGTGCTCCCAGCCGTAGAATCTTGTTCCATCAAAGCTGATGGTGAAGCGATAGTTCTTTTTCATAAGGGGGTCTCCTTTTTTATGCTGTATTTGGGGCAAGGGGCAGTCTATTGCCGGACTTTTGTGTGTTCGAGGGCGTATATGGAAAAACATCTCGCTCACTCCCCGGAAATGACATTTTCCTGCCTGATATGTCTTTGCAGCGAAGACAATAGGTGGCTCAGTGTCCGCAACACAGAGAAAATATGTAATTGCGATAAATTAATGACTTATTATTGTGTAAAACGGGGCGTGACGGAATAATAAGTTCTTATACACCCTAAGTCAAATTTAAAATGTACCAATCTTCCTGCTGGGGTATAAAGCCAAGGGACATAAACATCTTCTGGCTCTGCTGATTAAAGGAATATATTTCTGCCCTTACTTGGCTTAAGTCTTTTTCCCTAGCCAGTTCCAGAATATTTTGTACACAACGCCTACCAATGTGCCTATTCTGGTATTCTTTGCAGATGACAATACTGATTTCATCATCCTTTAGGGTAATATCTCCTATCAACCGGGATTTATACTCTATGTAGTAGCAATCTCCATGGGTGGAGAGGTAGGTGTACATTCTCTTAAGACGGTCTAAGGTGTAGGGATAATCGATATTATCCACTTGCTTACAAAGGTCTAAATCCTGATACCATTCTAAAGTTACATCGTAGTTTTCGTAGTAGGGAATCAAAGTTAATTCATCGTCAATGCTCCGGATTTCCATTCCTACTTCAACGCCTCCATCCATTCTCCATTTTCCTTGTAAAAGAAATACTCGCTGATATTTTCATCCAGAAAAACCTTCAGCATCTTATCCATTCCTTCCGCAAGGCGAAGGTGTTTTAATTCCTCAAAATCTACCCAATAAACAGCGCCTTCATCGGAGGAAGAAAGGGTTCCTTCAAATTTATCAGTCTTGTAAAAGAGTACCATGTACCTGGAACCGTCATCATTTGTCCAGTCCTTTATTCCACACAATTGTGGCGAGGAAATCCTTAGACCGGTTTCCTCTAAAACCTCGCGAATTACCGCATCGGTAAAAGATTCGCCTCTTTCCACATGCCCACCCGGAAAGGTGATGCCGCTGTAGTCTTCGTCTATTTTTTCTTGCACAAGGACCTTGCTGCCACTATAAATCATGCACATGTTTGTTAAGGTTACATTTTCTGTTCTGGACATTTATATCTCTCCGTAATCTGATTAAAATTTATTCCACTGTAAAACTTGTCCATTCAATGCGATTGTACATCATCACATCATCCGGCGTTTTCATACCGATTTTCTCATAGAAGGGGATGGCGTTTTCATTTACGCAGGTGTACATAATGATATTCTCTTCACCGCCTGCCAGCTGATGGAGCTTTTTCACCAATGCTTTACCGATACCCAGTCCGGTGCATTCACGAATGACACCCAGATCTGTGATAAAGAGCCAATAAGCAAAGTCAGTGATGCCAAAACACACACCAATGATACCTCCGGCTTCACTACGAGCAACCAGACTGATGGAAGCTTTGCTTACTAAAGTGGTGATGCGCTCATAAAAACGCTCCTTGGGATACTGGGAACCAAGGTCGGTTTTCTTCAAAAAATCAATATATTCGTCCGCAGTTAAGCGTTCTTCTTTGATAGTATAATTCATATTTTATTCCTCCCAAACGTTACCACCGTTTCATATTCCTCTCAAATTTCTGCGTGTAAGCCTGCTTTAATTCCTCCGCGGTGATACCATAGCAGAGCATGACATCATTGTAGTACATCAGCACATCTGCCAGTTCTTCCACCAAATCGTTGCGGAGATTTTCATCCTGGCAAGCTTTCTGCCCGCCATGTTTCTTGACGATATCGATGACTTCACCAACCTCGCCAATCATCCACAGGAGCTTATGTTTTCCGGCTTCCGGGCAGATGGGCTCCCACTTGTCCTTGTATTTATCCTGTAATGCCTTTTGCATTTCCAGCATTTCATTCATAGAAAAGTCTGTCATGAGCGGGCTCTCCTTTAGTAGTTAAATTTATCATCGTTCTTTTCTTCCAGTGCCTTAATCAAATGATAGGTGTACTCGCAGTAAGGAACGGGGATATGTAGCTCTGAGCCCATACGCATCATTTCACCGGCAAACATTTCAATCTCCGTATGACGTCCCGCATCAATATCCTGCAGGGTGGAGAATCGGGCTTTCATATTGGAGCCTTTGAAGAGTACCAGCTCATGGGAGAGAGGAATGGCCTTTGTATTTGCAACCTGTGCAACCTCTTTCCAAAGGCAAGCAGCAATATGGTTTACATGGACGCTGTCTATATAGGCACCGAAGCCCACACCCAGGATGGCCTGGGGAAGGTTTTGTGAGATGTTGCTGGCATATTTGGTCCACATATCCAAGACGATATCCTCCACGAAATGGAAGCGGATACCAGTCTTTTCAAAAAAAGCTTGGAGGGAAAGGATGCGCTCTGTGGGCGCATAAATTCCTTTTTCGCCCACAAATACGCCGGCGGTATTTTCCGGGGAAAAGGTGATGCGATTACCTTCACGAACGGATGCGATACGCATTACGGAGTACAGCATATGCTCCATGCCGATGGCATTTCCGATGATTTCCTCGGAGGTGACGCCGTTTAGCAGGCTGAGGACCATGGTGTGTTCGCCGGTCATGAGCTTGATGTCTTCCAGCATGTCGGTAAGACCATCCTGCTTGCAGGATACTAGGAGTAAATCTACATCCTCTACTTCATCGGGGGATTTTACGGAAAGAGGGTAGTGCTGCTCATTGATAATGAGTCCTTCCTTTTCCAGACGTTCCTTGCGCGGGCCTTTGGCAACCACGCAGAAGTTGTCGCCAAGCTTCTCGGAAAGACCCCATATAAAATATGCACCAACCGCTCCGGCGCCCAGTAATGCTACCTTTTTGATTTCCATGATGTGTCTCCTTTGCTGTTTATAGTGCCATCACATATATTTGGCAGGGATTATGCTCGTCCCATAGGGTGGGGAAGACTTCAAATTCCTTAAAGCCCAGAGCGATATAAAAACGATTGGTGGCGTCATAATCCTCATATTTACCCATCTGAACGGTTTTCACCTGTAAGAAAGAATATCCCTGCTCCCGGGCAGTTTGTCTGGCCTCTTCAAACAGTGCCTTGCCGATGCCCATTCGGTGATATTCCTTTAATACACCCATAACTGCCAGCTCTGCGGTAGCTTTGCCGGTTTCCTTTAAATACAAAAAGCCTGTTGGTTTATCACCGTCATAGGCGCAGAAGAAAATTTTGTCGGTGCTGTCCGCAATATATTCTTCCCGTGCATCAGGGATTCCGAACCAATCGGGAAGGGCTTCCAAGATGCGCCTGGTTAAATTTTGTTTTTCTGAATTGTCTTTTATTTCGTGTATACTCATCAGTGCATTTTCCTTTCCCGGAGTTTATCTGGCCCAGATATGTTTCTTGTCAGCAAGGGTAATTTGATTGTTTTCGTATTTCGCGGTAAACTCAAGACCTCTTCCGAAGCGCGGGCCAAATACATATTCAAGTATGACTTTTGTTTCTTTTATTTCAAACGCAAAGCTGGCTTTATTATAAAACATTCCATCTCTCAAAAACATTGTACTATGTATTTCCGAAAAATACAATTCGGCGAAAGGGTTAAATCTATATATCTGTGCAACCTTAGGTTGCAAAATGGAACTCTGAAATTGGTGGTATTAGAAGGCAGCATTATGTAAAATATGTCTAAACAGAATTGGGAGGTACCACATGAAATTATCAGAGAAAATTGTAGAATTAAGAAAAGCAAAGGGGATGACCCAGGAGGAGCTTGCGGCGATATGTAATGTGAGCAGACAATCCATCTCCAAATGGGAAGCGGATATAGCCCTGCCGGAAACAGAAAAGCTACTACTTTTGGGAGAGGTTTTTCATGTGTCCATGGATGTTCTTTTAAAGGATGAGCTCAGCCTCAGTGAGGTGAAAGAGGTACATACCTGCGGAGACAATGCGGTCAGTGAGAAAAAGGCAGAAGTGTTTGAAGGCACACTCATTAAGGAAAGTATCGACGATGACAGCGTGATTGACTATATGAATGTGCACAAAATAGAGCTATGGAAGACCGGAGGAATGCCCAAATACTGGACAGTACTTTTCTTTACCAGCGACAGAAGGGATTTCCCCGAGCTGATGTCCAAGGTGATGATAGCTGACCCGGAAAAAGGCGGGAACTGGTTTGTGGATTTTAAAGCAGGGAATGTGAAGTATATTGTCTTTCGGGGTAAGGTGTTAAAATACCGCATTGGTAATCAGGAGGAGAAGGCCTTGGTGTGCGAGCAGTGCAGGGAGCTTGGGATTACGGATGGGGAGATGAATTGGGGAGAGTAGGAGTGGAATATGTATAGATTAGGTATCATAGAGGAAAGTTTAGAAGATAAGGATGTACTTGCATTATTGGCAAAATATTATGTTTCACAGAGAGTAGATTATGTCCCGGAAGACGAGTGTCCTATCTGGCATACGAATGAGTATTGCGTGCCGGAGGAGTTATTAAAGAATATTTTGGATGTACTGAAAGAGAGTATAAAGAAAACGTGGTATATTCATGCCTTTGATGATAGAGCTTTGTTTGTTGTATTGTGGGGGAGATGGTTCGAAATCGCACAGGAAAGAGACCAATCATGGAATGAGATGATTGAGTATGGTGTGAATTCTGCCGAAGTGGAGAGACACTATCTGGAGACAATACCGCTGCATGTTTAGTTGGTTAGAAATGGTAATAAGTTAAAAGCAGAAAGGCATCAAAGGCACCATTGTATTGTATGAAAAAACACGCATTGAGTAGTTTGCTGGAATGTGATATTATATAAAAACGCAATGCGAGGTGTAGGTATGGCTATAGCGGACACAATAAGAGAGTTAAGGGCACAGGCAGGAATGAGCCGAAAGGATTTTTCAGAGTATACCACGATTCCGGTTAGGACCTTGGAGGATTGGGAGGCAGGAAGGAGAACACCGCCGGAATATATTCCTAGATTACTGGCGTATCAATTGAAATTTGATGAAATGATGAAGAAGACGGGAGAAAAGTATGGGCGAGAATAATGTTCAGTTATTTGAAAATCAACCAATCAGAACTGCGTGGGATGAAGAGAAGGAAGAATGGTATTTTTCTGTTGTGGATGTGGTGGGCGTTCTGACAGAACAGTCAACGGCGCGAGGTGCCAGTAATTATTGGGCGAAGCTAAAGGAACGTTTAAAGAAGGAAGGTGCAGATCAGTTGCTGACAAATTGTCAGCAACTGAAAATGGTATCTCCTAAAGATGGAAAACGTTATAACACAGACGTCGCCGATGCAGAGCAGCTTTTACGAATTATCCAATCCATTCCATCGCCTAAAGCAGAGCCATTTAAGAGGTGGTTGGCACAGGTTGGGCGTGAGCGTTTGGAAGAGACCATTGATCCTGAACAGGCTATTGATAGAGCGTTGGCTACATACTTGAAGAAGGGGTATTCCAAGGAATGGATTAATCAAAGGTTACAAGCTATTCAAGTACGGAAAGAATTGACGGATGAGTGGCAGGAAAGAGGTGTGAAGCAGGGAAAAGAGTTTGCGATTCTCACAGATGAAATTACAAGAGCTTGGTCTGGAATGTCCACCAGAGAATATAAAAATTTGAAGAGACTTAAGAAAGAAAATTTAAGGGACAATATGACTACGACCGAGATTGTCCTAAATATGTTGGCTGAAACAGCGACAAAGGAAATTTCAAAACAGGTAAAGCCACAAGGTTTTGAGCAAAGTAAGAAGGTTGCAAAACGTGGTGGTGGAATAGCCGGAAATGCCAGAAGAGAGTTAGAGGATGAGATTGGCGCTTCTGTGATTAGTACAAATAATGCGGTGCAACTAAATGAGATGGTTACAGGTATGATACAGTATGTAGCAACATCCGAAATTTTGAAGGAAGATTAGGATTTTTTTCGTATATGGAATCAAGAAATATCTCTCCATAATGTGTATACTACCTTTAACAGGTCAGGTATGAAGCGTCTGCCTGTGAAGGCATTGCGAGCTTCATTCGCGGTGCAGTGAGAGGAGAAGGTAATGAATGCAGAAGTGATGGAAAAGATTTTTGCTTACATTGATGAGCATATTTGCGAAAGGATAAGTCTGGCAGAGGTGGCAGCCCTTGTCGGATACAGTCCCATTCTTGAGAGTAGGAGGGCTTCCGGGATGGAGCTTGTCTTTAAGCCGGATAGTGCCATCTTTGGGAAACTGGACTTTTCCAGGGAGAGGATTAGAGAGTGGGTGATGGAAAACGGTGTGGAGGATTTTGTGAAAAAAATACAGTAAAACACCTACACATCCTCCTGTGGATTTGAAATTATAACCCTAATATAATCGTCTTATAGCCCCTTAATTTGCCAAAGAGCAATGTGGGTGCAGTGGGGAGGGGCATATATGTCTTTTGAAGACCTTTGAAAAACGTCAGCATTTGGCGAGGTATTTTCGAGCCTAGTACTGCTACGTTTTTCACAGAGTGGGAACGAGTCTTCAAAAGACATATATGCCCCTCCCCACTGCACCCACATGGAAATATCCCAAGAACCAGGGGCGGAAAGAGGTACATTATGAAATTTCTAAATCCGGTGATCCCGGGCTTTTATCCGGACCCAAGTATATGTAAGGCAAATGGTAAGTACTACATGGTGTGCAGCAGTTTTCAGTATTTCCCCGGGGTACCCCTTTTTGAAAGTGAGGATTTGATTAACTGGACCCAGATTGGACATGTACTGACCAGGGAGAGCCAGCTTCCCTTAGATGGTGCAGGCAATGCGGGCGGTATCTATGCGCCCACCATCCGTTATAATGACGGCAGATTTTATATGGTCACCACCAATGTAAATGATGGCGGTAATTTTTATGTATATACCGATGATATCTACGGCGAGTGGTCGGAGCGAATCTTCGTGGAGCAGGGCGGTATCGACCCATCACTCTATTTTGAGGATGGCAAGACCTACTTCATGAGCAATGGCGAGGCAGATAATGGCCAGCAGGGTATCACCCAATGCGAAATCGATATTGAGACCGGTAAGAAGCTGACACCCTCCGTGTGCGTGTACAAGGGTGCCGGCGGAAGATATATTGAGTCACCTCACCTGTATAAATTCGGAGATACGTACTACATCATGGTTGCCGAGGGTGGTACAGAGTATGGTCACATGGTAGTGTATGCTAAGGGAGATTCCCCTTACGGACCTTTTACCAATTATCCGAAGAATCCGGTATTGACCAATCGAAACTTAGGTGGTTATGTGATTCAGGGCTGTGGTCATGCAGACATCGTGCAGGATGACAATGGGAACTACTGGATGGTGCATCTGGGCTTTCGACAGATTGACAGATGGATGCCCTTCCACATCACCGGACGTGAGGTGTACCTGGTGCCCATGACCTTTGATGAAGAGGGCTGGTTTACTGCCGGAGTGAATGGTATCACCCCTGTGGAAATCGAGACGGACCGCATTCCGGATACGGTTGTGCAGAAGAGAAAGATGGTAGAAACCTTTGGAAATACCGAGGTGGGATGTGATTGGGTATTTATTCGCAATCCCCATATGGAAAATTATGTGTGCGATACGGAGAAAATTGTTCTGACACAAACGTCATATACTCTGGCAGAAGAAAAAGAGTCTCCTACGGCCATCAGTATCCGCCAGAGAGAGATGCGTGGGGATGTAAGCTGCCACGTGGAATGTGCAGATGGTGAGGCAGGAATCTCTCTGTACATGAATGAATCCCATCACTATGACCTGTGCCTGCGCAAAAAGGGCGATGCATATCAGGTGGTGAAGAGAAGCTGTATTGGCTGGGTGGAATGTGAGCAGAATGTAGTAACCTTGGAAAATGACGGAGATGTCACCTTGCATATCTGTTTGGAAAACAAGGATTATTTCTTCTCTGCAAAGCAGGGAGCAAGAGAATACGAGCTGGGCAGGCTGGAGACCAGATATCTGTCCTCTGAGGTGGCCTGTGGTTTTACGGGAGTGATGATTTCATTGTACACTTATGGAAAAGAGGGAGAACAGGCGAAGTTCACCGATTTTAAGATTGTGTACGAAGGCAATAAAGAATAGTGTTTTTTATAAGCGTAGAGCGGGGAAAAGAACTGCTCTACGTTTTTTAATATTTTTTGGAAAAATCTATTGACAATCATCTGTACATACTGTATATATAACACATAAACAGTTGAAAGGCGGTGAGTTATATGAAGCTGCTACAGAATTCGGGAGTGCCTATTTATCAGCAGATTTATGAGCAGCTGAAGGCAGATATTCTGGCAGGGAAAATGCCGGAGGGGGAGTATCTTCCCTCTATCCGCGGGCTGGCGAAGGATTTGAAAATCAGTGCAATCACAACCATGAAGGCATATGAGCAGTTAGAAGCAGAGGGGCTTGTAACGGCGGTGCAGGGAAAGGGCTTTTATGTGAATGCCCAGGACAGTGAGATGCTGAAGGAACAGCATTTGCGCAAGGTGGAGGAAGCCTTGCAGGAGGCCATTCGTGCAGCGAAGGTGGCCGGTATGTCAGATGGGGAGCTGGTGGATACCTTGCAGGTTTTAATGGATATGGATAGTTATGCAGAGAGTCAGGGGGAGTAAGAAAATGAACGGACAACATGTAGTACAGGCAAAGGATTTAAAGAAAACATATAAGGGATTTGAGCTTTCTGTGCCAGAGCTTAAGATACCGAAGGGATTTGCAACTGCTTTAATCGGAGAGAACGGCGCGGGAAAGACCACTCTTTTAAATATTCTGGCAGGAATCCGTCTGGACTTTAAGGGGGAGATTACTTATTTTGGCAGAGAGAAGAAGGGAATCGACGAAGGGGTACAGGAGAGAATCGGTTACACCGGTCCGGGCAGCTATTTTCTCCCGCAGTGGAGCATTAAGCAGGTGGAAAATATTACAGATATTTTATTTGAGCATTTCCACAAAGAAAACTTTCAGCGGCTGCTTACAGAGCTTGGACTTGAAAAGAGTGAGGGAAAGCAGGTGAAAAGCCTGTCGGACGGTAATCGTATGAAGCTGATGCTGGCGGTTGTCTGGGCAAGGGACACGGACTTTTTGATAATGGATGAGCCTGCATCGCCGCTGGACCCACTGATGCGTGATAAGCTTTGCGATATGATTCGCAGCTATCTGGAGGAGGGAGATGGAGAACGTAGTGTCTTTTTCTCCACTCATAACGTGGCAGATATGGAAAATGTAACCGATTATGCCATCATTATGGAGAGGGGCACCATTGTGGAGGAAGGCTTTGTAGAGGATTTGAAGGAAAAGTATATTCTGGTGAAGGGGGAGGCCGGAGATGCACAGGCGGCAAAGGGGCATATGGTTTCCATGAATCATAGCAGCTATGGCTTTGAGGGAATCTGTCTGGCAGAAAATTTGGAGAAGCTGGCAGGAATGGATATTTCCATGGAGGTGCCCACCCTGTCCCAGATATGTGTGGCAGTGATGAAGGCCAACAGCAGTTTATTATTTTCTTAAAGGGGAGTAGGGATGAAGAAGAAAATTAAACGGTATCTGGCATTTGCCACGGTACCCTATCGTGTGTTGGCATTTGCGGTAGTGCCTGTTGTGATGATAAGTATGTATCTTTTGATGCGTAAAAATATGGCGGAGTTTGGTATAGTGGCGATTATGATAAGCTGCGCCATGATAGAAATCCTTATGGACAATTTTTTGTTTGGGGGGCTTCATAAAAAGGAACACCGTATGCTGGAATATTTAAAAACCTCGGAGTGCGGAAAAGGTGTATTAAGGGATGTGCTTGAGGTGGATTTGCTTCGAAGATTGCTGGCATTTGTGAGTGTTTTGGGGATATGCGCTTTACTGGAAATGCAGCGATGGAGCCATGTGCGGGTGATATTTGTACATCTTTTTTACATGCTGCTGAGTTACACATTATCCACTTTAGGAATATGGATAGGCAGATTTGAGGGGAATTATTGGACTAATATGCTGATTGGATATGCAGCCTTGGCATTTGGGGTTGCCGCCTATTTCCTGCCGGAGCTGAATCGTTTGGCAGTGTTGTATGATGTGGTTCTTGCTTTGGCAGCAGTGGGAGTAAGTGTGTTATCAGTGCGGACTGCTATGAAGAAAATGGAGGGGAGTTATTATGATACGTGATATGAAGAAAGCTTTTCGGTTGCTTCCGTACGCTTATAATTTCAAGGCAAATTTATTTATGGGGGGAGGATTTGCCCTATGTGGGATTCTTCTGACTGTCCTGTTCGGAGCAGACAATATCTGGGGGCGATATGGGGGATTGCTGGCTCTCACCGGAGGATTTTTTCCCGTACAGATGATTTATTCTCTGGCGGTATCTGAGGAGGTAATGGTGTCTCCTTTGCGGAAAACCTTGCTGACAAAGACCGCAGTAATTATGAACTGGCTGATATTTGTGGGAGTATATTTGTTGATAGCGCTGATTCGGGGGATTCAGTGTAGAGGAAACAGCATACTGCTTTTGGCGGCATGTGGAGAACTGTTGTTGATTGCTGTAGTTGGTATGGTTGTGATGCTGTACGGTGCGATGTCGTTAAAGTATTTCTGGCTGCCTACCATATTCTTCTGCTCCTTTTATCCCATGCTGAACATGATTCTGGGTGAGAATGGCATACAACTGGGAAGCATTACAACTACCTATGGTCAGGTGACCCTGGTGGGACTGCTAATCCTGCTGATAGGGGCAGTGTTGAGCTATGGAATTACCATATTAGTCTACAAAAAACCCATATGTAAAATGTCTCAGAATGCGTCACTTAGACAGTATATGTAAATATGATTTATTAGTTTTACGAAAAATGGCAGGGGTCCCCTCAATGTCATTTATTTAAGTTCAAAATCATTAAGTTAAGGGATAAGTCTTCGGATTTATCCCTTAAAAATTTGCCGACAGAAAAAGGTGCATTAAGTCAAGCTCCTCTGTCATATTAAATTCTATAGATTTTACATAAAAGAACTTTCACCACTTATGTATTAAAACTACTAATCACTTCGAAAAATTCATTTATGTTTGAACCTCTTGTTCCTAACTTTTCCCAATCATAAATAGTGGAAATTTTGATTTCATATAAATTTTTCTTAATGGAGTAGTTATTAACAACAAAGCAGTTTTCTCTTCTTAACAGGGAGAGCATTAAACCACTAGAATTCCCATTAGTGTTAAGCATATTATAAACTTTTTCATCCGCTTTGAATTCATCAATGCTTTTATAGCCTAATTCTTTGACAATATATTGTGCAACATTTTGACCTTTGTATTTTGGCGTATGCAAACACGCAATATATTCAAAATCAGGATAATCAACAATTAGAAAATGCGGAATTCTTCCGCTTTGATTTTGCAATATACAATATTCTAAAAGCTCGCGTAGATTTTTCTTTTCGCCTTCTTCTGCTACTGCACGGTCTCCATCAATAATTATGAATTTTGCCAAACAATTTGCAGTACCATCGGTTTTAACTTTTTCCAAAAAATTGCTATAACCACCACCTTTCATATTTACTGGCTTAATGGCTATAGAAAGTCTTTTCTGTCGACGCATTTCGTCTATATAATTATATTCAGTATCTCCTTCACAAAAAACTTTGAAGTTCTTTTTTGTCTCGCGTGTTTTTCTACTCAATAGCTGTACCTCCCAAAATACCTTTCATGTAAAATTCATATATTTTAGTAGTTTCATATCGTATTTCTGGGAAATCAGCCAATGAATAAAGTTCGGATTCCAAAGTTTCGATATCCTTTGTTATAAAGTAAATTTGTTCCTTCATGTAATTTTTTAAATCAAGATGTAATACATTGTGTGTTGTAAAAACAAATTGTCCATCATGATTTTTGCCGGATATAAATGAAATAATTCTATCTGATAAAATCGGGTTTAGTACTCTATCCATCTCATCTGCGAAGACAATTTTATTTTCATATACAACTTTAAAGATTTGAACTGCCCAAGCAAAATATTCACGGACACCACTTGAATCATGTCCAAGCTCTCTAGTAAAAGTACTACCATCCTTTTTACGTCTTATGATGAGAGTTTTGGAAAAAGGTTTTTCTTCATCTAACTTGAAATCAATAATGCTATAGTCAATCATTCTAAAAATATCTAAATATCTTGAATCATGCAATATCCGTAAATCTTCTTCTTCATTTCGCATAGATTTATAGATGTCGTAATTTATAATATTAGTTTCTGGGCATAAACATTCCTTTATCCAATCTGTAAAGCTAGTAGCATGTTCATTTCCGAGCATTGCTAATTTAATTACAGTTAATCCTAGGGGTTTATGGATGTTGGCTGCTTTCTCCAAGGATTCCTCAATCTCCGATTCAAAGTCTGGTACTTCAATATTATATACAGCATCAACATTGTAGCAACATTTTTTATTAGTGATGCATTCATCATTGCTTTTATCACAATTTACTGAACGAATGTTTCTTTCCACGGATAATATTAATTTGGGTTTGCATTTTATCTGATATTTAAAATGGAGAGATTCTTTCGCAACACCAGAGAAATCCACTTCTAAATGATATTGATAAATGCCACGTTCTTGAATAAATATTTCAATATCAAAAATTTGTAAAGTATTATTTTCTTGAGGGCAAAAAGTGGAAATATTGTTAGTGTTAACTGTATTTCGATAAGATTTTGCACTATCAGTTTCCTTAAAAAAAGATTGTAAATAGGATAAACTTCTAACAAAATTTGATTTTCCACCAGCATTTTCGCCTACTATAACGGCGGTTTTTAGTACATCAATTCCGATATCGGTGGAGGTATAATTATTGGGAAATCTAGTCTTAACTTTTGTCTTGGGTGCTAACATGGAGAATTCTACATTTTCTCGAAATGACATAAAATTTTCAAATTTGTAATTAAGTATCATAAAACCTCCTGTAAACCATTTTTTTGTTTTTGTTTCTTGCATTTTTGATTATAATACAAACCCAAGCAAAACTCAAACCATTTTTTTGTTTTGTAATAATAATATCCAAGGTTTAACCAACTTATTCTAAAAAAAGATATTGATTTCTTTACTCTATCTCTCAAAATGATGTTTGAACTTATAAAACAAATTCGGATGTAATTCTTCCGCACCAAAGATACGGACGCAAAGAAACTGTTGCAGGATATTGCGAGGTATACCGAACCCGTCCGACCGGGAAGACGAGATGAAAGAAACATAAAAGCGAAAACATTTGTCGGTTTCATTTACAGAGTGTCGGCATAATATCGCATAAAAATTTGACGAAAA
>CAZOSU010000027.1:0-15255 GCA_964582515.1 uncultured Acetatifactor sp.
TTCTATGCACTTCCCCAGTCACCACAGATTTTCAAGCAGCTTCTGATGTGCTCCGGATATGACAGATATTTCCAGATTGCAAAGTGCTTTAGAGATGAGGACCTTCGTGCGGACAGACAGCCGGAGTTTACCCAGGTGGATATGGAGCTTTCCTTCGTTGATGTGGATGATGTTATCGCAGCTACCGAAGGTATGGTGGCAAGAGTGTGTAAGGAAGCTATCGGCCATGAGGTAACCTTACCTATCCCACGTATGACCTGGCAGGAGGCTATGGACAGATACGGCAGCGATAAGCCGGATACTCGTTTCGGTATGGAGCTGGTGAATGTATCTGAGGTTGTGAAGGATTGTGAATTCGGCGTATTTACCGGAGCTTTGGCAGCAGGCGGCAGCGTTCGTGGTATCAACGTAAAGGGACAGGCCGGAATGCCTCGTAAGAAAATCGACGCTCTCACTGCATTTGTAAAGGATTACGGTGCAAAGGGTCTTGCGTACCTTGCCGTACAGGAGGATGGCACTTATAAGTCTTCCTTCGCTAAGTTTATGACCGAAGAGCAGTTAGATGCTTTAGTAAAGGCGATGAACGGTGAGAAGGGTGACCTTTTATTCTTCGCAGCAGATAAGAACAGCGTAGTATGGGCGAGCCTTGGCGCACTGAGATGCGAAGTGGCTAAGCAGTTAGAGCTCATCGATGAAAATAAATTTAACTTCCTCTGGGTAACCGAGTTCCCTCTCCTTGAGTGGGATGAGGAGTCCGAGAGATTCGTAGCTATGCACCATCCGTTCACCATGCCTATGGATGAGGATTTAGAGTACTTAGATACCGACCCGGGCCGTGTACGTGCAAAGGCATATGATATCGTTTTAAACGGCGTAGAGCTGGGCGGCGGTAGTGTGCGTATCTTCCAGAGCGACGTACAGGAGAAGATGTTCAAGTGCCTTGGCTTCACCATGGAAGCAGCTTATGAGCAGTTCGGTTTCTTATTAAATGCATTTAAGTACGGTGTTCCCCCTCACGCAGGACTTGCTATCGGCTTAGACCGTTTCGTAATGCTTCTTGTAAAGGCTGACAATATCCGTGAGGTTATCGCCTTCCCGAAGGTAAAGGATGCATCCTGTCTCATGACCGATGCACCAAACCTTGTAGACCCCAAGCAGCTTGATGAGCTTGAAATCGCTCTTGCATTAAAGCAGAAAGAGGAAGTTACAGAATAATGATTTATATTCTTTCCATGAAAGAACTGGATAAAGAAAAACGGAAAGAGGCGCAGAGGCGCCTTTTTTCGTATGGAGTTTTTCAGAAGGCCTGGGAAAAGTACGGTATTTGTGAAGTGACCAGGGAGATGTTACCCACAGAGGACTGTGGGGTAGAGATACTGCGTGGTGAACATGGAAAGCCCTATGTGGCGGGTCATCCATGGCACTTTAACATTTCCCATTCCGGGGGCTATCTGGTGATGGCTTTTGACCGTATGCCGGTGGGAATCGATGTGCAGGAGATGAAGCCTGTGAGAAAGCCGCAGCTCATTGTAAAACGCTTTTCTAAAGAGGAGCAGGAGTATATCGCATCCGAGGGAGAAGAGGCTTTATACCAAGTGTGGTGTAGGAAGGAGGCCTATGCCAAGTGCACGGGGCGAGGTCTTACGGATGAGAACTTGCTAAGGAACCTGCTAGATGCGCCGGAGGGGTATGAGATGGAGGAGTGCATGGTAGTCGAGAGGTATAAGATGTGTGTATGCAGGAGAGTGGAGGCGTAATATGAAAAGAATATTAATAATCATATGTTGTATGTTGTTAACCGCATGTGGTAAGGAGACTTCCGTAGAAACGCCAAATGCCCAGAGACCTTCTATTTATGCAGGAGGAGCGCTGTATTCTTCTACCGGATATGAAGCACCGGCAGAAGAGCTGTCTACCGAGGTTCTGGGCTATATCAGCTCCGTAGTAAGTCTGTCAGAGCTTCCGGAAAAGGACGGAGAAGCAAATATCCCCTTTGAAGGGGCACCCTATGCCTTATGTGGAGAGGGTATTGCAGTGAAGATGGATGAGGTGTGGACATTATTCCTTCCGGCGGAGAATGGAGCCCACGCATATGTAAATGAATAGTGATGTGTAATGAAGAAAAGTCATTCCCTTATTTTGTATTGCCATTTAGAGGAGTGACTTTTTTACTGTTGGCAAAAGTCTAAATGAATAGTAAAATAAGTGAAAGGAGTAGAACATTGCAAGGAGATATGTATGATTAAGCTTCAAATCGGACAAATGCTTTATGATATCAGAACGGAAATGGAGATTACACAGGAAGAATTATGTGAGGGGTTATGTACGGTATCTGCATTGTCAAAGTATGAGAACGGAACGAGATTCCCGGATAGTCTTTTATTCCATGCCCTTATGCAAAGATTGGGAAAGTCACCCAGCAGGATTAATATTATGGTTTCTGAGTCTGAGGCCTTATATTATGAGTGGAAGAAGAGGACATTGGATGCTGTCAAAGCGCAGAGGTGGGAAGAGGTAAAGGCGCTGCGAGAAAAAGGGCATGAGGAGAATGCGCTGATTAATGAGACATTGCAAAGGCAATTTGAATTGTATTTGGATTCCATTATATGGGATAAGCTACATCACAACCCGGAAAAGTCATATGAGTGTATAGGAGAAGCTATCCACTTAACCATGCCGGATATCGATAGCTGGGATGGAATGAGGAAGCTTATCAGTGGGGATGAGATGAATATGGCTTTTTTATATTTGCGTGGTGCCAGAAGCTTAGGGAGAAAAAATGGTGCAGAGGTAAAGGAGAGGTTTTTGGTATTTTCAGATTACATAGAAACAAGAGTGGATGATGTTTTTGAAAAAGCGAAAATATATCCAAGGCTTGTGTGTGCCCAGATGCTCCTTATAGGGGAGGAAATGGAGATAAAAGAGCGAATCTGGATGGAGAAGAAGGCATTGCAGGTGTTAAAGCGTACCATGGAAATCTACGATATGCCGGAGATACTTAGGTTATTATCACAGGATTTACGGAGTATTGAGGATGCTGAGGCTGTGGTTTATAAAAAACAGAGGGAGGTTTTGAGTAGTGTAATTGATGAATATAGTGTTCCATATGTTTTTTTATTAGAAAGCTGGTATGACAGTAGTGAAAGAATTTGTTTGATGAATGAATACTTGCGTGTTGGTAGGATGGACAAAGGTTTGACGCAGGAGGTGCTTAGCGAGGGGATATGTGCGGTAGAAACATATTCTCGCATTGAGAGTGGGAAGAGAGCTCCCAGTAAGAAGAATTATTTTATGTTTGCAGAAAAGCTGGATATTAACTGGGGATACTACCGTGGGCAGATTATCACAGCACGCTACAGAGATTTTGGATTAATGACGGAACAAAGATTAGCTACGATTAGAAATCATTATGATAAGGCAGAACAACTGCTACTACGCCTTAGGCGAAGTCTGGATTTGTCCAATATTGAAAATTTACAGTATATTGGATATATGGAACTGGCACTCAAGATAAAGAAAGGGGAACTTGGCGGGCATGAGAGCGTTCAGGAATATCAGAAAGTTCTATCTCTTTCCGTAACTGACATCAAGGCCATAAATAGATTTTTTACTAAGACAGAAATCGAGTTGATTGTTCAGATTGTGGCAGAATATCGTGATTTGAAGGAGTATGGTAAGGCTATTGAGATGCTGGAGATAGTTATGAGAAATAATGGTTCGCAAAGATTTGAAGTATGGCAGGAGATGGGCATTGTCAGACGTTTCTTGGCAGGGTGCTATTTGGATATCGGAGATTGGAAACGAGGGCAGAAAGAGATAAGGAAACTGCTCAGAGACATGATAGAGAATCGAGATATGCAAATGCTTGCTGAGGTTATCTATATTTTGGCATGGAGTCTTGAGCTTGAAAATTCGGATAATAAAAAAGCTTGTGGCGAGTTATATGCCAAAGCTTTTTATTTGAGTGATTTAGCTGGAAACGATTATTTCAAGCTGATTTATAAAGAAAAATATGAAAGAGATTATGATGAACAGAGGCAATGGTATTAATGAGTGGTAATTTTGGATTGAGTGGGGTCATCTAAGGGCATCACTTCATAGATATCCTCAGACGGAAGCATATCCGGGATGATGGGCGTAAGTACAAGACAGCCAATCATGGTTAAGAGTAAAAGTTTTTTGATTAGATTTTTCATTCGTGAGTTCTCCTTATATATTAAATATCTACAGTAAATAGTATAGGATATGGTAAGATTCTTTCCCATGACGTTTTTGGAAAATTAATTTTCCGAAAACGTCATGGGAATTGGAACAAGAAATGGTATAATGATATTGCAATGTTGCAATAGAAGGGACAGCTACTCTGAACAATAATTGAACATATAAGGAGATTGAATATGAAAAAGAAACTATTAATGGTATCACTATTTTCACATTTTTCATAGATAAGGATACTGTGGTTACGAAGAACCGTGAAGAGATATTGCACAGTCATCAGAGCGTTGTTCCAGAGCCCTTAAAAAGCGCTGAAAATGGGCAGCGCACTACTTTATATGCGGGTAGATCACTTAGTACAATCCCGAAGGCAAGTAATAGTATCAAGGTTTATTATAACAACAGCACACAAAGTGTTGATAGAGAAACATACATCTACACGGTATTATCTTCAGAACTTTATGGAAAAAGTTATTATTCTAACAAAGGTTTGAGTGATACACAGATAAATGAATTGTATGTGGCACAAGCTATTGCTGCAAATACTTTTTTGGAGTATTCATTGAGTGTTTATTCGAATCACTCTGGTAAAAATTATAAGGTATGTTCAACAACTTGTTGTCAGGTGTATGATCCAACCAAGGTTACTCAAGCAGCAATAGATGCGACAACCAATGTTTTCTATACTATTGGTGTTACGGAGAGAACATTACTTGTATTACATAAGCCGTCATCCTCTACTTTTGACTATATATGGGGAGCGTTTTTCTCAAGCTGTTATGGTAAGGGGACTAAAACTCATAGCTCCCAGGCGGCATTACAGAGTGTGAGTTGTACAGATATTGCTACCGGAGCAGGTGGACATCGTTATGGGATGTGTCAGATGGGAGCAGCGACACTCGCAAAGGATGGAAAAGTAGCGAGGGATATATTGTTACATTATTACACGGATTGTTGTGTAGCCTCTTGTGTGTTGAATTAGTAAAATAAATTTGGAAGGGTTTGTGAGTATGGTTCATATGAAGAAAAAATATTTCATAGCAGTTATCGCATTGGTGGTGATTTCAGTAATAATGATTGCTGGTGTGCTGATTAAGAGGAATAACAGCCCTGGCTTTTACGAGAAAATCGTGCAGCTAATGACGCAGTGCAATGAGGAGTATGAAGGCATAGAGCTCACGGACCCCATGGAAATTGCGGTTCATGAGATTTATTATGGCTCGTTTTCTGCTAAGGACGCGGACGAGATGCTTGTGGTATGTAAGGTATTAAACGCACCCCATGTGGCAGGGCTGGATAAGACTTTATGCGCTGTATTAGAGGCAGAGACATTGGAGCTGGTGGCATACGAGCAGTTCGAAGCGGATAAGGTAGTGACTGCATGTGTGAAAAATAGTGAAGGTCAGAGCCGGATTTTGGTTTCCGCGGTTGCCGGTAGTCAGGGCTTTTATTCACAAATGCTCAGTCTTTTTTCTGTTGAGGATAAGCAATGGGTAAGTATTCCACAGGAGAACTTGGATTACTTTGGTGAGGAAGCTTATTACTTTGTGGGGGAAAATTGTCTCATCGTGTCCTCGTCTGCCAGCGAGTTAAAAACGGAGGAAATCGTAGCCGTGCTTCATTGGGATGCATATGCGGAGCAATTTGTTGCAGAGAATACTAGTGGTAATTGAACGGCAAAATAGCTGGATAATCGTGTGCAACTTTATCTGGATGAGAGAAAATAGGTATCAGTCGGCGGCATACAGGAATATAGCACTATTTGACAATATACCCGAAACAACGTATAATTTTTCTTGATAATATTTTTCTTACACAGGAGGGAATTTTCATGGAAAAGACAAAGTTAGGCATTTCGGTCGGATTTTTGGGTGCGATGGTGTTTCTTATTGCACTGGGCGGAGGTATGACTCCCCTTTTATTACTTGCAGGTTATGTATTTCTTAAGGAAGAGAATGCATGGCTGAAAAAGAATGTAGTGAAGGCTATCGCAGTATTATTAGTATATTACCTTGCATATTATGCACTGGGACTTATTCCTGATGTACTTGGTGTATTATTTGATACCCTTGGTTTATTTGGAGCAAATGTTTCTTTATCCTTTATCAACAATCTGGTTTATATTTTAAGAGATATTGTAGCATTGCTTAGAACCGTATTCTTATTATTAAGTGGTTTAGTAGCATTTAATATGGGTAGTATTAAGGTTCCTTTCATTGATAACATGATTGAGAAGCATATGAATTAACAGTTCAGCCATAACTTGTATGACATGTAAAACATGCTTGCATGATTTTGCGTGTCGTGCAGGTTATGGGGTGAGCGCCGGCTCATGAGCAAAGTTAGCTGCGTAGCAGCAGGAAAGCATCAGGGATGCGGCTTTGTGAATGGCGCGGCTGAACTGTTTTTTATATAATGATTTTAAGGCGCAGAATTGTTTCTGCGCCTTTTCTGTGCTAAAATATATGATTAGGATATTCTTTTACGAGGAGTAGTTTTCATGAAAAAATTATTTGTGTACTTAAAAGGTTATACCAAGGAATGTGTTCTGGCGCCCCTGTTTAAGCTGTTGGAGGCGTCCTTTGAGCTGTTTATCCCCCTTGTTATCGCGTCCATTGTGGATAAGGGAATCAGTACCCAGGATACGGGGTACATACTGAAAATGGGAGGCATCCTTCTTCTGCTGGCCATCGTCGGTCTAGTCAGTGCGGTGACGGCACAGTTTTTCGCTGCAAGGGCAGCAGTGGGCTTTGCAGGGAAGCTTAGAAGTGCGCTTTTTGCCCATATTCAGGGACTGAGCTATACCAATCTGGACAAGGCGGGTACGTCTACGCTGATTACCCGTATGACCAGTGACATCAATCAGGTGCAGTCCGGTGTAAATATGGTACTGAGACTGTTCCTTCGTTCTCCTATTATCGTCTTTGGTGCCATGATTATGGCCTTTACCATTGATGTGAAGAGTGCGCTTGTCTTTGTGGTAGCTATTCCCCTCCTTGCCATCGTGGTATTTGGTGTGATGCTGGTGACCATTCCCCTGTACCGCAAGGTGCAGAGCAGTCTGGATAAGGTGCTGGGGATTACCAGAGAGAATCTGACCGGTGTCCGTGTGATTCGTGCTTTCCACAAGGAGGCAGAGGAGCAGGAGAAGTTTGGCGTTTTAAATGATACGCTGGTGGATTTACAGAATTTTGTAGGAAAAATCAGTGCCATTATGAATCCGGTTACTTATGTGATTGTAAACGGTGCCATCGTACTTCTTATCTATACCGGTGCGGTGCAGGTAAATGTGGGCAATCTGACCCAGGGTGAAGTGGTGGCGATTATTAATTATATGTCCCAGATTCTGGTGGAGCTGGTGAAGCTTGCCAATCTGATTGTGACTGTGACCAAGGCCATGGCCTGTGCAGACCGTGTGGCTGCGGTATTTGAAATCAAGAATGAGGAGATTGCACCGTCAGAGAAGTTTGCACCAGGTAGAGGAGAGATTCCATTTATTGCGTTTCAGAATGTGTCCTTAAAATATGCGAGAGCTGGTGAAGAAACTCTGACAGACATCAATTTTTCCGTGAAAAAGGGAGAAACTATCGGCATTATCGGAGGTACCGGATGCGGTAAGACCTCTTTAGTGAATATGATTGCGGGATTTTACAAGGCTACCGGTGGTGGTGTTTTCATTGACGGTGTGGATGTGAAGGAGCTGCCGGAGGAGAAGCTGGGGGATATGGTTGGAATCGTACCCCAGAAAGCAGTGCTGTTTAAGGGAACTATCCGCAGTAACCTTCTGTGGGGGAATAAGGATGCTACCGATGCTCAGCTTTGGGAGGCGATTACCTTAGCACAGGCCAGGGAAGTGGTAGAGGGCAAGGATGGTAAGCTGGATGCTCATGTGGCTCAGAATGGTAAGAATTTATCCGGTGGACAGCGGCAGCGTCTGACCATTGCCAGAGCATTAGTGAAAAAGCCGGAAATCCTGATTTTGGACGATAGTGCGTCCGCTCTTGACTATGCTACGGATGCAAAGCTTAGGATGGCATTAAAAACCATAGAGGATACCACCACAACCTTCATTGTATCCCAGAGAGCTTCCACTATTTTACATGCAGACCAGATTATCGTGCTGGAGGATGGTGAAATGGCGGGTATTGGTACCCATGAGGAGCTGTTAGCCACCTGTGAGGTGTATCAGGAGATTTATTATTCCCAGTATCCCAAGAAGGGAGGTGCGGCAAATGAATAAAAAAGGCAACCAGATGGAGATTATTAAAAAGATTTTGCGATATATCCGCAAATACAGATTTTTTGTAGGCTTGTCCATTTTACTTGCTGCACTGACGGTGGCATTGACCTTATATGTGCCTATTTTAACCGGTGATGCGGTGGACCTTATTACCACAAAGGGACTGGTGGATATGCCGGGGATTTTTGTAATTCTAAAGAAAATTGTGATTGCCATGATTCTGACGGCAGTATTCCAGTGGATTATGAATACGGCAAATAATTATATTACCTATAATGTAATCAAGGACGTGCGCAGGGATGCCTTTGCCAGACTGCAAAAGCTACCCTTAAAATATCTGGACGGTCATGCTACCGGAGATATTGTAAGCCGCGTCATCGCGGACGTGGATACCTTTGCGGACGGTCTGCTCATGGGCTTTACCCAGCTTTTTACCGGAGTGATTACCATTTTCGGTACACTGTTTTTCATGCTGATGACCAATGTGCCCATTACACTGGTGGTGGTATGTATTACCCCTCTTTCTTTCGTAGTGGCAAAGTTTATTGCCCAGAGCACCCATAATATGTTTTCCCTGCAGTCCACAGCCAGAGGAGAGCAAACCTCTCTCGTGGAGGAAATGGTGGGAAATCAGAAGGTGGTGAAGGCCTTTCACCGTGAGGAGGAGGTCATCGGTGAATTTGAAGAAATCAATGAGCGTCTGGAAAAGTATTCTTTGAAGGCGATTTTCTTCTCTTCCCTGACCAATCCCTGTACCCGTTTTGTCAACAGTATCGTATATGCGGGAGTGGGAGTGTTTGGTGCCTTTGTGGCCATAAGAGGCGGTATCAGTGTGGGAAGACTGTCCTGCCTGCTTAGCTATGCAAACCAGTACACCAAGCCATTTAATGAGATTTCCGGTGTTATTACGGAGCTTCAGAACGCCATTGTCTGTGCGGGAAGAATCTTTGAACTGATAGAGCAGGAGCCCCAGATGCCGGATAGGGAGAACGCAAGGGTGCTTGCGGATGCACAGGGCATCGTGGAACTGGAGAATGTGGATTTCTCTTATGTACCTGAGAAGGAGCTGATTAAGGACTTCAATCTTCATGTAAAGCCGGGACAGAGAGTTGCCATCGTGGGGCCTACCGGCTGCGGAAAGACTACTGTCATTAATCTGCTCATGCGTTTTTATGATGTAAATGATGGTTCCATCAAAGTGGATGGAACGGATATCCGGGACATTACCAGAGGAAGCCTGCGTACCAGCTATGGTATGGTGCTGCAGGAGACCTGGCTTCGCGGAGGAACTATTTTGGATAATATCCGTACCGGAAAGCCGGAGGCTACGGAGGAAGAGGTAATCGCGGCGGCAAAGTCGGCACATGCCCACAGCTTTATTAAGCGTCTGCCGCAGGGGTATCATACGGTGATTACAGAGGATGGGGGAAGCCTCTCCCAGGGGCAGAAACAGCTCCTTTGCATTGCAAGGGTAATGCTTTGCCTGCCGCCTATGCTGATTTTGGATGAAGCGACCTCCTCCATTGATACCAGAACGGAGCAGCAGATTCAGCATGCGTTTGGAAGGATGATGGAGGGCAGAACCAGCTTTATTGTAGCCCATAGATTATCTACCATCCGGGAAGCTGATATTATTCTGGTGATGAAGGACGGAAATATCATCGAGCAGGGAAATCATGAGACACTTCTTGCCCGGGGCGGTTTTTATAGTGAATTATATAACAGTCAGTTTGCCGGATGATGCAGAGCCGTGCAGCTTTAACATGTCACCCCTGCAAGCTTGTTTGCAAGGGCGTGACATGATAAAGCTATGCGGCGAGAAGCCGCGCGTGAGCAAAAGGAAAGCAGCGAAGCTGCGATTTTGCGAATGTGGGCTCTGCATCATCGATGTGTACAATTGGTGCTGAAAAATGAACAGTTGGTGCGAAAACGGAGTTTTTGATAGAACAATTATGTATAATTGATAGGATTGGAGGAGAAGGGAATGGGTTTTCCAAAGGACTTTTTATGGGGAGGTGCCAGTGCGGCATTTCAGATTGAAGGTGCATATAATGAGGATGGCAAGGGGCTTGGCATCTGGGATGCCCTGTCAGAGGGGCATATCCGGTTAAATGCTACCGGAAACAGAGCCTGCGACCACTATCACAGATATAAAGAGGACGTGGCGATTATGAAGCAGCTGGGATTTAAATCCTACCGCTTCTCCGTCAGCTGGCCCAGAGTGATTCCACAGGAGGGCGTGGTAAATGAAAAGGGTCTTGCCTTTTATAAGGATTTGGTGAAGGAGCTGACGGAGGCGGGAATTGAGCCCATGGTGACGTTGTTTCACTGGAATCTGCCTATGTGGATGCATGAGAAGGGTGGCTGGACCAATCCCCAGATTGCAGATTATTTTGCAGAGTATGCCCAGGTGGTAGTGGATGCCCTGTCGGACAAGGTACGCTACTGGATGACCATCAATGAGCCACAGCTTTTTGCCGGCGCGGGCTATGTAGGCGGAAACCATGCACCGTTTTTAAAGATGCCTGCAATGTTTGGGAAGATTACCAGAAATATCATGGTGGCCCACGGCAAGGCAGTAAAGGTAATCCGGGAAAATGCCAAGCTTGTACCCATGGTGGGTATGGCTCCTACAGGAAGCGCGGTAATTCCTGCGTCTGATTCCCCGGAGGATTTGGAAAGAGCACGTTTTGAGACCTACGAGGGCGATGGACCAAACGGAAACGCCTGGTGGGCGGACCCCATCTGTCTTGGAATTCTTCCGGAAGGACTTAAGGGGGATATTACAGCAGAGGATTTGGAAATAATTCATCAGCCGTTGGACTTTTATGGATTTAATATTTACACGGCGCAGAACTTCTGGACACAGGACCCTAAGGTAAATCCGGATTTATATGATGGTATGCCCAGAACCGGCTTTGACTGGGCTATCAAGCCCGAAAGCATTTATTATGCAGCAAAATTCCACTATGAGCGCTACGGACTGCCGGTTATTATTACGGAAAACGGTATGGCCAACCCTGATTTTGTGATGCTGGACGGTAAGGTGCATGACCCCCAGAGAGTGGATTACATTCACAGATACCTGTTACAGCTAAAGCGTGCGGTGGATGAGGGTGTGAAGGTCATCGGATACCAGTACTGGTCTATTTTGGACAATATGGAATGGACGGAAGGCTATGAAAGACGCTTTGGTCTTGTACATGTGGATTACCAGACCTTAAAAAGAACCATCAAGGATTCCGGCTATTTCTATGCCGAAGTAATTAAAACAAACGGAGAGAGCTTATGACAGGAAAAGAATTTGGACAGAAAATCAAGGATAATATCAGCAAGGTAATCATAGGTAAGGAGGAGACCATCCATTTGCTGCTGACCGCACTTTTGGCAGACGGGCACGTTCTTTTGGAGGATGTACCGGGAACCGGTAAGACCAAGGTGGCAAAGTCTCTGGCTGCATCTCTTGACGCGGATTTCAGTCGTATTCAGTTTACACCGGACCTGCTTCCGGGAGATATTACCGGTCTTACCATCTATGACCAGAAAAAGGGAGAATTTGTACTGCGTAAGGGTCCGGCCTTTACCAATATCCTTCTGGCAGATGAGATTAACCGTGCTACTCCCAGAACCCAGTCAGGACTTCTTGAATGTATGGAGGAGAGACAGATTACCATCGACGGAGAAACGCTTCCGGCGGGCGAGCCATTTTTTGTTATCGCCACTCAGAACCCGGTGGAAACCGCAGGTACCTTCCCTCTTCCGGAGGCGCAGATGGACCGCTTTATGATGATGCTTTCCATGGGACTTCCGGGAAAGGACGAGGAAGTGCAGATTATGGAGCGCTATATGAAGGGGGAGCCGTTGGCGGAGCTGAAGGCGGTTGCTACTCTGGAGGAGCTTGCAAAGGCCAAAGAGGACGTGGAAAATGTCTATGTACATAAGTGTATTTTAGAATATATGGCGGAAATCGTGGCAGCTACCAGACAGGGAGAGAATGTAGTTATGGGAGTGAGCCCCCGTGGTACGCTGGCATTTCTCCGTTGTGTGAAGGCTCATGCCTATCTGGATGGCAGGGATTTTGTAACCCCGGATGATGTGAAGGCTTTGGCAGAGCCTGTACTTTCCCATCGTATTGTTATGGGCTATGGTAATGCGGCAGAGAGCAGACGTATGGTGGAGCAGATTTTAAAAACAGTACCGGTACCTACAGAGGATTTTAAATAAATGAAGATTATTGCAATTGGATTAATCGCTCTTTTTTTGTTCTGGCTGGAGAGAGAAATCTATAAGAAGCTGTGGAAGGATAAATTGGTAGTAACCGTTTCCTTTGACCGTGGAAGCGTGGAAGAGGGAGAGGCAGGGAATGTCATTGAGGTGGTGGAAAATCGCAAAAGGCTGCCACTGTCAATGCTGAAGGTAAAGTTTCAGACTTCACGTAATCTGATTTTCTCAGATGATAAGGGGTCAAAAATGACGGATTTATATTACCGAAACGATGTGTTTCGTATCGGTGGCGGTGAGAGAATCACCAGAACCCTTCCCTTTGTGGGCAAAAAGCGTGGTTATTATAACATAAAAGAGATTGATTTGGTGGGCATGGATTTATTTTTGTCCGCAGAAATGGTACATAGCTTTAAAACAAATTGTTATCTGTATGTTTATCCCAAAACCTTTCAGTCCAAGGAACTTCAGATGTCTCTGCAGAATTTAAACGGGGAGGTGCTGACAAAGCGCCATCTTTTAGAAGACCCTTTTGAGTACAGGGGGATTCGGGAGTACCAGCCTTTTGACGATATCCGCAGCGTAAACTGGAAGGCGACTGCCAGAACGGGTAAATTAAAGGTAAATCAGAAGAATTATACTGCACTGTGGACCATCCGAATTTATTTAAATATCGAGGATACGGGTATTTTGAAAAAGGAGGATGCAGTGGAAAGCTCTATGCAGATAGTAATGGGCCTTGCCAAATACTTTTTGACCCAGGGAATCTGCGTCAGTGTAGGAAGTAACGGCAGGGATGTGATTTCCGGCGAACCCCTTCGGATTAAGAGTAGTGCAGGAGCCTATCAGGAGGAGCAGATTCGCAAGGGGCTTGCCCGCATCAATACGGAAGCAGAGGCATATAGCTTTACGCAGCTTTTCGAGGAGGAAATTTTGGAGGAAGCAAAGGGTACTCTTACCCTGTTTGTGTCTCCTAATGGGTATGATGATTTCATACAGTTATTGAATAAATGCCAGGAAAAAAAGGTGTGGTATCAGTGGTTTTATCCTACCATGGAAAAAGAGGAGCCGGAGCTTGAGCCCTCCATTTTGGAAAAGCTTACGGTATTGCATTTAAGGAGCTGATAGTCAAAAATGAGAAAAAGCAGAATTGAGATGGCCAAAGAGCTGGTTGTAACACAAATGAATCATTGGTTTTACATATCCATAGCGCTTACTGCATTGGGGCTTTTTAATTGCACGGAGCCTCATATGCTTCTGTGCATTTGTATGGGAAGCTTACCGGTGTATGGATATATTATCAGGGAGAGAATAAGGATATTTCCACTGTTTATGCTGCTGAGCATATTACCTGCCATAGTGTTTTTTGTTCTCCCGGTAAATGATGTTTATACGAAGGCTTTGATGGTTGGGTTTGCCCTGATGTATGGGATATATTCTATTTATCTTCGGACCAGAACGGCGACCGGTACGGAAACCGCAGTTTCTCCGGTAGTGGCATTTTGTGTGTCCGGTGCTCTGTTTATTTTACAGAATTCCCAAAGGGATATGCATTGGGACAGATATTATATTTTGGCAGCAGTAGTTTATTTTGCAGGCTTTTTGATTCAGTATTTTCTGACGCATTTTCTTACTTTTATGAAGGTGAATGACAGTAGTGCGTCCAATATTCCGGAGAGAGCTATTTTCGAAACCGGTATGAAACAGACCATGCTTTTTACGGTAGGAGTGAGTGCATTTCTGGTACTTGTGGGTAATATTGACTGGCTGGCATCTCTTTTGGCAAAGCTAAAGAGTGCTATTGTGGCTTTTATCAGTAAGTATCTGCAATTCACGCCGGAGCAAGGTCCGGATTTGACCTATATGGGGTCGCGGATAGAAAGCGGAGCGGACGGCTTTTTTGACAGTCCGTCAGAGCCTGCATTTATTTGGGTGATTTTGCAGTATGTGGCAATAGTGGCGGTACTTGGCGGTTTATTGTTGGCGGCTTGTTATGGTATCTATAAGGGATATCAGGCACTTAGTAAGGGCTTTGGAAGGGTCAAAAGGGTGCAGGAGCAGAAGCTTGCAGAAAACGATGATGTGCATGAACAGGTAGAAATCCTGCGGAAGGAGCGGGAAAAGGGGAAGAGTATTTTTGAAGCTTTTTCGGTTACGGAGCGCATTCGTAAGATATATCGTAAGCGAATGGAGAAGGAACGTTTTACCCTGGTAAAAGATGGTGATTTGCATTCGTTGTCCTTTTTCACCGCGAAGGAATGTTGTGAACGTATTAGTGCCCATGGATTAAAGCAGGCTTACGAAAAGGCCAGATATTCTAATGCAAATTGCACAAATGAGGACCTGAAAGCTGCAAAAAACTAGGATAAATTGTCGAAGTTGAAGAAAAAATTAAAAAAATGAAAAAAGTGCTTGCAATTTCTCCGGATTTATATTATTATAAACAAGTGCTCGAGAGAGCGCAGAAAACTTAAGGAAAAATGCAAAGCATTTCTTCCCTAAGAGCTTTCGAAGAAAGTTCTTCTGGCTCGTTGGTCAAGCGGTCAAGACGCCGCCCTCTCACGGCGGAAACAGGGGTT
>CAZOSU010000028.1:0-15222 GCA_964582515.1 uncultured Acetatifactor sp.
CGTCGGCACTTGGCGATGTTTTTTCGACCCTATTACCGCTACCTTCTTCCCGGAGCGAGAGCGTGTCAGCAAAAGACATCTACTCCCCACAGGGGGGTTCCTGCCATTCCCCGGTCCTTCCGGGGCGTAACCATTTATTGATTCACCCGATTTACCAGATAAATACCTGCGCATACAAGTCCAAGGGAGAGTATCAGCTCAAGCCCAAAGGAGGAGCTTTCCCCAAGGAATGCAAAGGATAAAAGCACGCTGAAAATAGGGTTGGTGAAGGAGTATACCGCTACCTTGCCTACCGGGTTGTGCTTTAAGAGGATGCCCCATACGGAGTATGCCACGGAGGAAATCAGTGCCATGTAAATCATCAGCAGGGTAGAGCTAAAGGTCCAGCCGGATAAGTGACCGCCCATAAGAAGTCCTACAATCACCATGATAATGCCGCCGAACACAAACTGATAACCGCTGAGAACCACCGGATTTTCCTTCTGGGAATAGCTCTTTACCAGTGCAGAGGATAAAGCGTAGGCGATAGCCGCGATTAAGATAGCACCCTCGCCCTTGAAGGTGAAGCCACCGGTTAAGCCGGAGGGGTCAAAGTTAATCACGATGACTCCTGCAAAACCAAGGAGGCAGCCTAAGAATTTCTGTAAGGTCAGCTTCTCATAGCGGAAAATCAGACAGGCCATGATGATGGCGATAAAGGTCTGGGAGCCGTTGATGATGGCGGACTTTACACCGGTGGTATAGGCAAGACCCATGTAGAAGAAAATATATTGGAATACGGTCTGTACCATTCCCAGCCTGCAAATCATACCCCAGGAGCCTTTCTGGGGGAATAAAGGCTTTCTTGCAATAAGACTTCCGAAGATGGCGGTCAGTACGCCTGCCAGTACGAAACGAACCCCTGCAAAGAGGATGCGGGAGGCAATATCGTCTGCTGCAATTTTGAACCACTCATAGCCGATTTTGATGGCAGGAGTGGCACTGCCCCATAAAAGACAGCACAGGCAGGCTAAAAGACCAATGCCTAAAGGTTTTGTAATAAAAGCTTTTTTCTCGTTCATTTGTATTTCCTTTCCTAAATAGCTGTAACGGTTTCGCCGGACCATTCGAAAAAACATTGCTCATTAACCGGCGATGAGCTTAACTGTTACAAAAATAAACATAAAGGGAGTATACCATATGGAAAAAAATTGTCCAATGGGGTACAATGAAAATAATATCGTTGTCTTTGAAGATGGAGGCGGACATGATTTTAATAGATTTTTTTGATTCGGATTTAATTAATACCCTGGTGCCGGTAAAAACGCTGCAGCCGGATAAGGTATATTTTCTTCTGGATAGCCGGAAAGAAAATGACAGGGAAATCAAAGCGGTAGCAGAGGCAATATATGCGTGGGGACATGTGAAGGAGGTCTGCTATTATCCGGTAGATATTTACAACATGCAGGATATTGTGGAGCGCCTCGCGGAAATCTGGCAGGCTGCGGGCGAGGAACAGGTATATATGGAGTTTTCCGGCGGAAGCGAGCTGATGCTTGCAGCAGGGTATGAGGCATGCCGCAAGCATGGGGCGGTGGCAACCTATGTAGATATCCCGGGAGAGCGGATGATTAATATGCTTACCGGGGAAGAGCTGATGAAGGTGAAGCACATTTCTCTGGAGGATTATTTCCGGGCTATCGGGGCAAAGAGACTGGATGATTCCCGTTCTCTGCCAAGGCCTATGGAGTATGAGCGCATCTGCAAAATGGCAGAGGCTATTTTTACAAGGATTACGGACTGGCATGCATTACAGGAGTATCTTTCCAGGCACATCTCTTATGAGGGCTGGTACAATACCTTCAAGGTGCCGGAGAACCTGACCTATAATGAAAAGCGTGTAGATTCCACATTCCTGATGAGCAAATTCAGGGACTATGGTTTTGTGGAAGAGGTGGAGCGCGGATGTTTTCGTTTTCTGGATGCCCGTTATCAGCAGTATATGGTTAATTATGGTATCTGGCTGGAAATGTATATCTATATCAAGGCGCTGGACTTTTTTGACGAGGCCTATCTGGGGGTGGTAATTGACTGGAAAAGCGACAAGGCCATGGACACCCAGGACAATGAAATCGATGTGCTGGTAATGAGAAAGTCCATGCCCATCTTCATCTCCTGCAAGATGAAGAAGCCCGGAAATTATGATGTATACGAGGTGGGCTATCTGGCATCCAGACTGGGTGGTGAGAATGCCAGAAGTATTATGGCGACCACCTATGAAATCGCCAGGGAGGACCCTTGGGGTACCGGCATTTACGGACGACTAAACAAAATGAATGTGGGTCTGATAGAGGTAGCCAATCTGGTAAAGAAGGAGCCTAAAAAAGTTTGGGAGAGAGCGTTGAAATATATTCATTAATTCTCGGACGGGTGCATATGCTGTAAAAAAACGCTGAGGACAGCTATGAAAAAATTATTACAGAGGTATGACGACAGTACACATAAGGAGCTCTGGCAGCTTGGTCTGCTGGGGCTCTTTTTATTGTCCATGTTCTGCCTGGGGATGCTGGGCGCTGCAGTAACAAAGGATAATACAGTACCCGCTGCGGGAGAAAATACGGTACAGGAGACGATACTTACCAAGGCAGTGAATTGGGGGCTGGGCTTTGGAGATGCGGGCAGTGTACCCACCGGCATGCAGACAGCCCGGGAGCTGGCAGAGTATAACGCCTACTATGTGGCAGATACTAAAGGAAAAGAAATCTACTTAACCTTTGACTGCGGTTACGAGCTGGGATATACGGAGGCTATTTTAGATGCACTGAAAAAGCATAATGCAAAGGCCACCTTCTTTGTGGTGGGACATTTTTTGGAGGAGTCACCGGAGCTGGTATGTCGTATGGTAGAGGAGGGGCACACGGTGGCAAATCATTCCTATAACCACCCGGATATGACCACCTTGTCTGAGGAAGAGGTGCTCAAGGAATTACAGAGTAATGCAGACAAATTTAAGGAGATTACCGGCATGGAAATGGTGAAATACTACAGACCGCCACAGGGTAAATATACTCTGGAGAATCTGGCAAGGATGAAGGAGCTGGGGTACAGTACCTTTTTCTGGAGTCTTGCCTATATGGATTGGGATGTAAAGCAGCAGCCAACCCATGAGGAGGCCTTTGATAAGCTTTTGTCCAGAATACACCCGGGAGCTATTGTACTGTTACATAATACCTCCCGGACAAATGGGGAGATTCTGGATGAGCTTCTGACCAAATGGGAGGAAATGGGTTACACCTTTGGTGAACTTTCTGACATAGTTCAATAGTACTAATTGTTGACGAAAAGTATTTTTTATATTATGCTAAAAGTACCGAATTTTACCAAGGAGGAAGAATATGTTTGCAAGTATCGTAGGAAAGTATTTAGTAAGTAAAGAACTTATTTCACCAGCGCAGTTTGTAGATATCAAGCAGGAGATGAGCAAAGTACGTGTGAAGCTTGGACTTATTGCGATTGCAGAGGGGCTTATGACAGAGCGTGATGCAGAGAGAGTAAACAATTTGCAGGCGGTTATGGATAAGCGTTTTGGCGATATCGCTATCGAAAGAGGCTATCTCACAAGCGAACAGGTTGAGGCCCTTTTAAAGAAGCAGCAGAACTCTTATCTTGCCTTTGCGCAGTGTCTGGAGAATCAGCAGCTGTTAACGGTATCCCAGCTGGAAATGATTATTAAGGATTTCCAGGAGGATAACAATTTTTCCAATACCGATATCGAAGATTTAAAGAGTGATGATGTAGACAGAATTGTTCCTTTATATCTTCCCATGGAAGCGAGAGATTATGAGGAGCTGGCTTGTATCGCTGTGAGAACCATTGTGCGACTGATTGATAATGAAGCCTATCCTAAGAAGGCATACTTTGCCCATGAGGTAAAGGTGAATAATGCAGCTCTGCAGAGTATGGATGGTAATGCACCTATGTATACTGTATTTGCAGGTCAGGGGCAGGCTTTGGAGCCTACAGCAAGTGCGTTTGCGAAGGAAGAGTTCGGGGAGGTATCTGAGGATGCACTGGATGCTATCGGAGAGCTTATGAACTGTATCAACGGTCTGTATGCTTCCGCACTCAGCTTCCAGAAGATTAATTTGGAGCTTTGCCCGCCGGAGTATTATCCCCAGGCTCAGTGTGTAAAGGGTCAGAATATGCTTGTACTTCCTATCGTCGTAAAGGGTCAGGAAGTTTCACTTATCTTATCAAAGAGCAAAGAACTTACGGTAGAATAGGAGGACTTACATATGAAAAAGGTATTAATCGTAGACGATTCCAGAACTTCACGCAAGATGCTTCGCCAGCTTTTAGAGGAGCTGGGATACGAGGTGGCAGCAGAGGCTGTCAATGGTGAGGAAGGCTATTTAAAATACAAAGAGCTCAGACCCGACCTTGTGACTTTGGACATTACCATGCCGAAGATGGATGGTATCCAGACGTTGCAGCTGATTAAGAAGGAAAATGCAGATGCAGTGGTTATTATGATTACCGCAGCTGGTCAGAAGGAGAAGATGATTCAGGCTATCAAGCACGGTGCGGCAGAATTTATCACCAAGCCTTACGATAAGGAAGATGTGGAAAAGATATTAACAAATCTCGCATAAAGGGCGAGGGGAGAAAATAATTGAAAGGGAAAGAAACATGACACTAGAAGCAGCGAAGCAGAAACTGGCAGAGTACGGACAAGAGCATGTGTTGAAATATTACGAAGAACTGTCTGATACGGAGAAGGAAGTAATTCTTACCCAGATTGAAGAGACGGATATGAGTATTCTGGCAGCCTGCAGGAATAAAGAAGAGCTTGTGAAGAAGGGGGTAATTACTCCTCTGGCAGCTATGGAGCTGGATGAGATTGAAGTAAATAAGGAAAGCTTTTATCGGACCGGTCTTAAGGCGATTAAGGAAGGAAGGGTGGGAGCACTTCTTCTTGCCGGTGGTATGGGTACCAGACTTGGAAGCGATGACCCGAAGGGTATGTACAATGTGGGAATCACCAGAGATTTATATATCTTTGAGTGTCTTGTTAATAATATGATGGATGTGGTGAAGCAGGCGGATGCATGGATTCATTTATTCATTATGACCTCTGATAAGAACAATGAGGCAACCATTAAGTTCTTAACAGAGAAGGAATTCTTTGGCTATAACAAGGAATATGTGCATTTCTTCAAGCAGGAAATGGCTGCGGCTACGGATTATGAGGGCAGGATTTATCTGGAGGAAAAGGGGAAGCTTTCCACCTCTCCCAACGGAAACGGCGGCTGGTTCAGTTCTCTGAAAAATGCAGGACTTTTAGATGTGGTAAAGAGTGCCGGAATAGAGTGGCTCAATGTATTTGCTGTGGATAATGTATGCCAGAGAATTGCAGACCCGGTATTTGTGGGTGCTACCATCGAGAAAAATTGTGCGGTAGGTGCCAAGGTAGTGCGTAAGAACGCACCGGATGAGAAGGTAGGTGTAATGTGTCTTGAGGACGGTATGCCATCCATCGTAGAGTACTACGAGCTGACCGAGGAGCTGATGAATGCCAAGGATGCGAAGGGGGAACCGGCATATAACTTTGGTGTGATTTTAAATTACCTGTTTAAAGAAGAGGAGCTGGAAAAGCTCTTGGACGGTTCGCTGCCATTACATATTGTGGAGAAAAAGATTCCTTATCTGAATGAAGCGGGAGAGCTGGTGAAGCCGGAGGAGCCAAACGGATATAAGTTTGAAAATCTGGTGCTGGATATGATTCATCAGCTGGATAGCTGTTTACCCTTCGAGGTAGTGAGAAATAAGGAATTTGCACCTATTAAGAATAAGACAGGAGTGGACTCTGTAGAGAGTGCAAGAGCACTTCTTCAGGAAAACGGAGTTGTTCTGTAGTTAACATTTTGACTGATAATCATAACATAACGCCCTTGTGATGGAGACACAGGGGCGTTATTCTATTAGCAACAAGACAAGTCACTTTCAAAGGAGGACGCCATGAATATTTTGGTAACAGGTGGTGCAGGTTACATTGGTAGCCACACCGTAGTAGAACTTCACAATGCAGGATACGACGTAGTAGTACTTGATAATCTTAGCAATTCCAGCGAGAAATCATTAGAGAGAGTAGAGAAAATCACCGGCAAGAAGGTTCCCTTTTACAAGGCGGATATCTTAGACCGTGAGGCATTAGAAGACATTTTCACAAAAGAGAGCATCGATGCAGTAATTCATTTTGCAGGTCTTAAGGCAGTAGGTGAGTCCGTGCAGAAGCCTTGGGAATATTATGAGAACAATATTGCAGGAACCCTTACCTTAGTGGATGTGATGAGAAAGCATGGCTGTAAGAATATCATCTTCTCCTCCAGTGCAACCGTATATGGTAACCCTGCATTCATCCCCATCACCGAGGAGTGTCCAAAGGGACAGTGTACCAACCCGTACGGCTGGACCAAATCCATGCTGGAGCAGATTTTATCCGATATCCAGAAGGCTGACCCGCAGTGGAATGTAATCCTTCTTAGATATTTTAATCCAATCGGTGCACACAAGAGCGGTACCATGGGTGAGAATCCAAATGGTATTCCTAACAACCTGATGCCTTATATTACACAGGTGGCAGTAGGAAAGCTAAAAGAGCTGGGAGTATTCGGTGATGATTATGATACTCCGGACGGAACCGGTGTACGTGACTACATCCACGTAGTGGACCTTGCCATCGGTCATGTAAAGGCAGTGAAGAAGGTAGAACAAAACGCAGGACTTAAGATTTACAACTTAGGAACCGGCGTGGGCTACAGTGTACTGGACATCGTAAAGAATTTTGAGGAAGCCACCGGCGTGAAGATTCCTTACGTAATTAAGGAGCGTCGCCCCGGCGATATCTCCACCTGCTACGCAGATGCTGCTAAGGCAAGGGAAGAGCTTGGCTGGGAAGCACAGTACGGCATCAAGGAGATGTGTGCGGATTCCTGGAGATGGCAGAGCAATAATCCTAACGGCTACGAGGATTAATCCTCCTCAATGACATGGATTTCTAAATAATCAAAATCAATGTGATCGATAAAGTTTTCAGAGCGGAAGCGGACCTTGCCCATTTTCTTAAACTGGGTGATGTTCGCTTCTAACCATATAGGCTCACTTAAGTCAAAGGCGTAGCAAACCTTGCTGATGGCGTTAAATATCTTATGTGTCCTGGTATCTGTAGAATCATCACAGATGGTGATGTCTTTCATCATTCGGTTATCCTTAAATTCTTTTGCCCAAAGTCGAAACATGCCTAAAGCTCCTTTAAGATGGTTTTGACTTATTCTAGCATACTTTTTCCTGTTGTGACATAGAATGTTTTGGTTGTAAAACTTAAAAAAACATGAAGAATTGGTGGGGGCTATACAATTTGGGCGAGAGATGTGGTATACTGAATATGTAAGAAATTTAGTCAGACAAGGAGTACATATGGAACTAAAGGGTCAGAATGACAGTATTGACAGCTGGAAAGAGGTCAATTTAATATACAATGCCGCTCTGCGGCAGGTGCAGACAAAGATGGAGATTCTTAATGAAGAATTTCAGCATGTACATCAGTACAATCCCATCGAACATATTAAGGCGAGAATCAAATCCCCGGAAAGTATCGTGAAAAAGCTACGACGCCATGGTCTGGAGTCCACCATTGAAAATATGGTGAATCATATCAATGATATTGCCGGAGTGCGTATCATCTGTTCCTTTACATCGGATATTTACCGGGTGGCGGATATGATTCGTAACCAGAAGGATATCAAGGTAGTGGCGGTGAAGGATTATATCACTTATCCCAAGACCAGCGGCTACCGCAGTTACCATATGATTGTAACGGTACCCGTATATCTTTCCGACCGTATCGTGGATACGAAGGTGGAGATACAGATTCGTACCGTAGCCATGGATTTCTGGGCAAGCCTAGAGCATAAGATTCATTACAAATTTGAGGGTGATGCACCAAGTCATATCCGCACGGAGCTGGTAGAGTGTGCCCGCATGGTAGCGGACCTGGATGCCCGGATGCTGATGCTGAATGATGAGATTACCATGATAAGCTTTCAGCAGGAAATGGAAAGAATTCAGAAAAAGCAGCAGGAGAAAAAAGAAAAAGAGGAAGCTGAAAAAGCAGAAAAGGGGCAGCAGTAGCTGTCTCTTTTTTGTGCGGAAATAATTATCCCCATAAATGAGGAGTGCCCAGACACCTTTTGAGCGCCCGGGCTATTATGAAAAAATTTATCTAACGTGTTTACATCTTTCGTATGTATTTAATATACAATAGAAATATGAATAAAGTATGAACAAAATGTAAATATAAAGAAAAATAGACAAAAAATCTAAAGGACAGATTTGAAATTATACAAAATGCACAAAAACGTAAAGGAAAAACTCGTTCGGGAAATTTTAAAAGGAGTAGATTCTTTTTCGCAAAAATGGTATCATAATACCAGATGTTTTGTAGAAGATATGCTACAGGCGAGAAGTTCCACGCCCGGAAAGTGGTAGGTGCACATGTTTGGAGGAAGATTTATGGATACGATTTTGGATAAGCTGTCACAGAAGTTTACAGCACAGGAAATTATTAAAGCAAATACCGAGGCGGATACTAAGGCTTTGGAAAGAATTCAGGAGCAGGTAAAGCAGTACAATAATTGTCTGGAGGAGATGAAGAAGGTGAATGGTCAGACCAAGCAGACACTTTCTGAAATCGAGAAAACCCTGCAGGCAGGACTTGATAATTTTAAAAATGCAGAGATTCCTACGGACAGTATCACCCATCTGGTGGAAGAAAGCCTGGCGCAGATTAAGGCCCTCCAGAAGGAATCCGTGGATTTGCAGGGAGTGCTGGACGAGAAGTTTGCAGGGCAGAACGAAGCGCTGGTAGCTGCAGTAGAAGAGAAATGTGTAAGTGCCAATGCAGAGGTGACGGACTTTGTACATAAGGAGTGCGTAAAGGTATACCGTAACGTACAGGCAGTACAGGTGGAGGAGAATGGAAAGCAGACAGAGGCTCTCACTGCAGAAATTGCCAAGGTGACCAAGAAGGCTAAGGCTGCATGGGGCATTTCAGTTGCTACACTGGTGTTCTCCATACTGGCAACGGCAGGCGTTGTATTTGAGCTTATGATTATGCTGGGAATCATCAGATTTTAGTAAGTGAGGCATTTGAATATGAGTAAAGAGCTTTGGAAGCCGGGAAATATGCTGTATCCGTTGCCGGTGGTAATGATTAGTGTGGCGGATAAGGATGGGAAGGCCAATATTATTACGGTGGCCTGGGCAGGTACGGTTTGCACGAATCCTCCTATGGTATCCATATCGGTAAGACCGGAGAGATATTCCTATGATATTTTGAAGGAGACCGGCGAGTTTGTCATCAATCTGACCACCAAGGAGCTGGCCTTTGCCACGGATTACTGCGGTGTGAAGAGTGGCAGGGACGTGGATAAGTTCAAGGAGATGAATTTAACACCCACTCCCGGAGAAAAGGTAAAGGCTCCCCTGATTAAGGAAAGCCCGGTAAATTTGGAGTGCCGTGTAACGCAGGTGCTTCCGCTGGGAAGCCACCATATGTTCCTGGCTGAGGTTGTAGCGGTACATGCGGATAAGCAGTACATGGATGAGAAGGGCAAATTCCATCTGGAATATGCGGAGCCCATCGTCTATTCCCACGGAAGCTATCTTGCTACCGGGGAAACCATCGGAACCTTTGGGTACAGTGTAAAAAAGAATTAAGTGTGTTTGTATTGGGGGGAGTCATAAAGGCTTCCCCTTTTTATGATGTTCTCGCCGTATTTCCCCCGGAGGGAGTCCAGGGCGGCATCCAGTTTTTCCAGCTTTTCCCGTTTGGCTACAGAGGAGACATCTTCCGATGAGGTGGAGGTCACATAGTCAAAGAGATTCATCTGCACCGGGTCCCCTTCTTCTGTCAGTTTGGTGCAACGTACGCCCAGAAGTCTTACAGGAGAACCATCCCAAAGCTCATCAAAAAGCCTGCATGCAGTCTGATAAATAATATCATTGGCAGCGGTAGGGGAAAACAGGGAGCATTGGTGGGACGCGGATTTAAAGGTGGCATATTTTATTTCGGTGGTGACCATTCCTGCCAGGCTTCCGTGCTTGCGAAGTCTGGCACCTACGGATTCGGACAGGGTAAGTAGAACCTTGTAAGCCTCCTCGGGAGAGGTGACATCCGCGGACAAGGTGGTGGAATTACCGATTCCCTTGGCCTTTGTCTGCTCTAAAATGAGAGGGGAATCGTCGATTCCATTGGCAAACTGCCACAGGGTGGTGCCCATACTCTTCATGTGGGATTCCAGCACTGTAAGGTCGGACTGGGCAAGCTCTCCGATGGTGCGTATGCCCAGCTTATGCAGGGTTTGAGTAGCGGATTTGCCACAGAGAAAGAGACGGTTGACCGGCAACGGCCACATCTTTTCACGGATTTGGTGAGAATACAGGGTATGCACCATATCTGGCTTTTTGAAGTCGGAGGCCATCTTGGCCAGCACCTTTTTATCGGAGATACCTACATTTACGGTGAAGCCGAATTTCTCATAAACCGAGTTCTTGATGATGTGGGCACCCTCCTCCGGGGAAGGAAAATTGTCCATGATGGGAGAAAAATCCATGTAGCATTCGTCGATGCTTGCCTGCTCGATATAGGGGCAGAAGGAGGACAAATGCTCCATCAAGGCCTGGCTGTAGGTATGGTAGAGCTTGTGATTGGGGGGCACCATAATCAGGTGGGGGCATTTTTTGAAGGCGCTGACTACCGGCTCCGCTGTTTCGATGCCGAAGGCCTTGGCAGGGATGGATTTTGCGGTGACAATTCCATGTCTTGTCTGGGTATCTCCGCCAACGATGGAGGGGACGGTGCGTAAATCCACCGGATTGCCCAAAGAGAGCTGCTCTAAGGCGGACCAGCTTAAAAATGCCGAATTTACGTCAATATGAAAAATAATCCCCATAAGCACCTCCCGGTAATTTCTTACTTTTATTTTATAACATCAAGATAACCTTTACAAGAATAAGAAAAATTGTTAAGATATTGTTACAACTATACAGTAACTAATCACAAGCAAATATTAATTTAGATAGATAAAACCATGAAAATTACAAAATACAAAAAAAGTATCCGAGTTGCATATATACAGGCTGTGCTTGCCATAGCATTTATCTGGTTGTTCTTTATGGAGGGATATATTCCCTTTGAAAATGAGGGGGACAACCTTTTTCGCGTTACCGTAAATGGTGTGGATGTAGGTAGCGTAAGTAGTGAACAAGAGGCAGAGGTGCTCTTGATTGATGCCAGAAGAGCGGTGGCATTTCAGAGTGATGAGCTGGTATTTATGGATGAAATTGAGATGAGCGTGCAGGGGGAAGAGATTCTGCGGGGTCATGTGGATGATAAAGCCCAGGTGTACCAGAATATGATTAAAGTTTTGGAAGATTGTGTTCTGGAAACGAAGCAGTATGCATATACTGTAAAAGTAGACGAATATATGGTAAATCTAAAGGACGCTACCCAGGTAAAGTCCTTATTAGAGGCCGCCATAGGAAAATATGATACGGCGGATGAGTTTGACATTGCCCTGGTGCAGGATTCTGCCAGAGCATTGAATGTGTTGCAGGCAAAGGTGGTGTCAAAGGAAGAGGCCAAGGAAGAGGAAGTTAAAAGTGTGGAGCAGTCCACCTTTTTAGAGGCCGGCATCGTTGCGCAGATGAGTCAGATGTTTTCAGAACTGGAGCAGCAGGCGGCACTGGAGTTTGATGACTTTGATCTGGGTATTGAAAACATGGGCTTCAATAAGGAAATCGAGATTGTGGAGGCCTATTTGCCCGCATCCCAGCTTTCTACTGTGGAAGAAGCAGTGGCAGCACTCATCGAGGAGCAGGAGGTTCAGCAGATTTACAAGGTAAAGAGCGGGGATACTCTGTCTGAAATTTCCATCCAGGTCAACATTCCCATGGACGATATTATCGCCATGAATGATTCCTTAGAGGATGAGAATACGATGCTCCATATTGACCAGGAGCTGATTATTACGGTACCGGAGCCGGAGCTTTCCGTGGTACGTAAGGAAGTAAATTACTACGAAGAAGTATATAATGCAGACATCGTGTACGTGGATAACGACAGCTGGTACACCACCAAAAGTGTGGTGCTGCAGGAGCCTTCTGCAGGATTCCGTAAGGTTATTGCAGAAGAGGTTTACGTAGGAGACAACCAGACGGAGCGTAATATTTTACTGGAAGAAGTAGTAATGGAGGCAGTACCAAAGATTGTGGAACGTGGAACCAAGATTCCTCCCACCTATATTCGTCCAATCAATGGTGGTCGTCTGACATCCAAGTTTGGTAAGCGTACTGCGCCCACAGCGGGAGCAAGCACCTACCATAAGGGCGTGGACTGGGCAATTTCCAGTGGTTCTTCCGTGTATGCATCCAGCGGTGGTACGGTTACCAAGGCCGGCTGGGGTAGTGGCTATGGTTATGTGGTTTATATTGACCATGGCAACGGAACAGAGACCCGTTATGCACATTTAAGTAAGGTGCTGGTGTCTAAGGGACAGAAGGTAAAACAGGGAGAAGTCATTGCTAAGAGCGGAAATACCGGTGTAAGTACCGGACCACATTTACACTTTGAAATCCGAATTGACGGAACGTCGGTGAACCCGCTGAATTATGTGAAATAGTGCGCAAACGCTTGTTCCGTTTACAAACAGGGTAAAATGTGGTATCCTAGTATGGTGAAAGTACTAAATTTTGAATTTTTCGTTATGTTTTTTTGATAGATGTGAAAAGATTAGAGGGATATGCTATGGAACAATACGCAATTAAAGGCGGAAATCCATTAGTAGGAGAAGTAGAAATAGGGGGTGCAAAAAATGCTGCACTTCCTATTCTTGCTGCTTCTGTTATGACGGATGACACAGTTTATATAGATAATATGCCGGATGTCCGGGATACCAATGTACTTATTAAGGCAATGCAGGAAATCGGTGTACTGATGGAGCGCACCGGCAGACATAGTGTGAAGATTAACGCAAGCCAGATTAATAATCTGGTAGTAGAGAATGAAAGTATTAAGAAAATCAGAGCAGGCTACTATTTATTGGGAGCAATGCTGGGAAAATACAAGCATGCGGAGGTAGCGCTTCCGGGTGGCTGTGATATCGGATGCAGGGCTATTGACCAGCACATCAAGGGCTTTAAGGCCCTGGGTGCGGAGGTAGTGATTGAGAATGGTCTTATCAAGACCCGTGCTGAGAGACTTGTGGGAACGCATATCTATATGGACTGTGTCAGTGTGGGAGCCACCATTAACGTGATGATGGCTGCGACTCTTGCAGAGGGCAAGACCATTATCGAAAATGCTGCAAAGGAGCCCCATGTAGTAGATGCTGCAAACTTCCTAAACAGTATGGGAGCCAATATTAAGGGAGCAGGTACGGATGTTATCCGCATTAAAGGTGTGTCTGTCCTTCATGGAACGGAGTATACCGTCATCCCGGACCAGATTGAAGCAGGTACCTTCATGTTTGCAGCAGCGGTTACCAAAGGGGACGTGACGGTTAAAAATGTGATTCCAAAGCACTTAGAGTCCATTAGTGCCAAGCTGATTGAAATTGGTTGTGAAATTGAAGAGTCCGATGATTGCATGCGCGTGGTGGCATCCAAGCCGTTAAAGCACTCCCATGTAAAAACCCTGCCTTATCCGGGATTTCCAACGGATATGCAGCCACAGATTACGGTTGCCCTTGCCATTGCCGGGGGAACCAGTATTGTTACGGATACCATTTTTGAAAATCGTTTTAAATATGTGGATGAATTAATCCGTATGGGAGCCAATATTAAGGTGGAAGGAACCACGGCTATCATTGAGGGTATCAGGAAATTCTCAGGGGCGAATCTGTCCGCACCGGATTTACGGGCCGGGGCTGCGCTGGTACTGGCAGGCTTAAGTGCAGAGGATTTTACTACCGTGGACGATATTCACTATATTGCCAGAGGATATGAGGATTTCCACTTAAAGCTCCAGTCTCTGGGAGCCCAGATTGAACTGGTAAATTCTGAAAGGGATTTACAGAAATTCAAGCTGAAAATCAGTTGACAGTAGTACGAAAGTATTGTATATTTACAAGCGTAATATAACATTATAATTTGATTCCTACTTATTCAGAGTGGTGGAGGTACATAGGACCTGTGAAGCCACGGCAACCCCAGGAATGGAAGGTGCCAACCTGAGCAAGACTAGTAACTTGAACAATAAGTGGATTTGACTTTTCGAAGATACAAGTCCGCTTGAAAGAGCGGACTTTTTTACGTGTATAAGCAGAGCAGGTTCTTTAGTTATACACAATTAATCAAACATTAGGAAAAGGAGATTAAAAGATGGAAAAAGAAAAGTATTTATTTACCTCAGAATCTGTAACAGAAGGTCATCCTGATAAAATCTGTGATGCTGTATCAGATGCTGTATTAGATGCCATTATGGCACAGGACCCCAATGCACGTGTAGCTTGTGAAACCTGTACGAATACCGGATTTGTACTTGTTATGGGTGAGATTACCACCAAGGCAAACATTGATATCACAAGTATCGTTCGTCAGACCGTTACCGAAATCGGTTACGACAGCTCAGAAAAGGGCTTTGACGGCAATACCTGTGCAGTTATGGTGGCACTGGACAAGCAGTCTGCGGATATTGCCATGGGTGTCGATAAGGCACTGGAAGCAAAGGAAAACCAGATGAGCGATGAGCAGATTGAGGCTATCGGTGCAGGTGACCAGGGTATGATGTTTGGTTATGCTACCAATGAGACCGAGGAATATATGCCATATCCTATTTCTCTGGCTCACAAGCTGGCTCTTCAGCTGACCAAGGTTCGTAAGGACGGCACCTTAACCTATTTGAGACCGGACGGAAAGAGTCAGGTATCCGTAGAGTATGATGAGAACGGCAAACCCCTTCGTTTAGAGGCTGTTGTATTATCTACCCAGCATGATGATAAGGTAACTCAGGAGCAGATTCACGCAGATATCAAGAAGTATGTATTTGATGCTGTACTTCCTCAGGACATGATTGATGAGAACACCAAGTTCTTTATTAACCCTACCGGAAGATTCGTAATCGGCGGACCAAATGGTGACTCCGGTTTGACCGGACGTAAGATTATCGTAGATACCTATGGCGGA
>CAZOSU010000029.1:0-15110 GCA_964582515.1 uncultured Acetatifactor sp.
TTTCGAGTCTCAGACTTGGTCTCAACCTCGATATCGTCAACCGTATTCTCCTGTGTAGACTGGAGCAGCTTTTCTACGGAAAGCTCGTCCTCTACTTCTACCTCTTCCTTGGTTCTGCTCATACTGCGGAGAATCATAAATGCCAGCAGTGCGAGAATAATAACGATAAGTACAATACTTGTAACATCGCTCCAATTAACCGCTTCGGTCTCCTCGTCAATAAAGAGATTTTCACGGAACGCCATAATGGTAATATTCTCCGGATCCATACCGGTAGCGGTAGCCACCACGCTGTAGAACTCCTCATCCACCTCTATCTTGGTAGAAGTATCATTTAAGAGCTTATACTGTTCCCAGGTAATTCCTTCCAAAAGTCCCTGGCTTTCTGCCAGCTCCTCATAAATACGATTATATGTAATAGCCGTCACGGAAATGGACGAGGTCTTATAATCAATAACACCTGCCGGCGTTACCTTAGACAAAATTTCTTCATCCAGTACATAATCCGTATCTCTCGTCTCATAGGAGGAAGAGGTTTCACTGGAATCCTGATAAAGATAAGAGGTTCCGTCATTAGAATCCGTACCGGGCACACCGCCCACGCCGGAGCTATCCTCTCCGGAGGTAACGGATTCATGGCTCTTATATCCTTCCTCACGCCCATTCTGCGCTTCATAAGAATGACTTGTCTGCTCATAAGAGGAGAAGTCAAAATTCAGATGCGGCGCTGCCTCTACCATGTCAAACTGACCGGTCATCAAAAGCGCATTCGCAATTTTATACTTGATATAGTTCTCTGCCTGCGTGTTCAGCTCCATAAAGCTGCTGGCCTGTCCTGCAGTAGTATAGTCATCTTCTCCGGCAAACAATATATTTGCTCTGGTATCCACAATAACGATATTGGAGGTGTCTGTTTTACCCAGCGCTGCTGCGGTGGCCTTCGCCATAGCTACCGCATTGTCCTGCGAGAAGCTGCCCTCCAGTTCCAAACAAATATACGCAGTTGCCTCCTCTTCCTTGCGGATTAAGGTTCCATCCTCCTTTGGAAGATTCAGCTCTACGGTTGCACGCTTTACATTCTCATAGTTGGAGAAATTCGCCTCCAGCTTATCAGCCCAAAACTCAGCATAATACTTCTGCTTATCGGACTCCGTCGTAGAAAGGCTTCCGGTTATATAATCGTCCAAATCCGGCTCTGTTGCAGAAAAGCCTGCAGATGCAAGTGCCAGTCTGGCAGTAATCTCATCCTTTTCCTCAACGCTGATTGTCAAGGCGTCCTTCCCCACCACACAAGTCACGCCGGCACTCTCCAGCGCTGCTACCGCTTCCGATGTTTCCGCCTGATTATCACAGGTCTTGATTGCCACGTATGAAGGTCTGGAAAACACGTAAGCCAAAATAGCAATCGTAAAGACTGTCACAGCAAAAATACCCACTATGACCGTCTTTTGTTTTGTTGTATATTTATTCCACCATGCGAGAATCTTATCTCGAATCTCCATTAGCTTTTCCATGAAGCTTCTCCCTTGTTACTAATTTTTATCTTCTTTCAGCCCCCGTTACGCAAGCTTTAAATCTGCATATTCATAATCTCCTTGTATGCCTCTAAAAGCTTATCGCGTACCGCTACAGTGTACTGAAGTGCGGTAGATGCCTTCTGAAGAGCAATGGTGAGGTCATGCGTATTTTCTGTCTCGCCCAGCGCAAACTTAATCTCCTCATTCTCTGCATTTGATAAAGCCGCATTGGTATAATTGATATTGTCAATAGCCGAATCCAAAAATGTCTGGAATACGGTTCCCTCCGCGCTCTGATATTTTTCAGCCGTAAGTCCGGACAAATAAGTCAGTTCTCCGGTATTTATTTTCTGGGCAGTCAGGCTGCCGATTCCACTGATTGCACTAAAATCCATACTATATTATCCTACCTTACTTTCCCATCTCTAATCCAAGAAGCGCCATGGATTTGCTAGCCGAAAAGGCAGTTGCATTTGCCTCATAAGCCCGGCTTGCATCAATCATGTTCGTCATTTCTGTAACAATATTTACATTAGGATATGTAACATATCCGTCCTCGTCCGCATCCGGATGGGAGGGGTCATACACCTTGTTCATCTCTGTCTCGTAATCCTCGTATACACCGGTCACTTTTACTCCCTGACCGCTGTATTTTCCGGAGCCTGACAGCTTTTCACTGGCATTTGCAAGTGTAGAACCAAAGGTATTTTTTCCTGCCTTTTCCTCAAACACAACCACCTTACGACGATAAGCCGTACCATCTGCCGTACGCGTGGTACTTGCATTCGCCACATTCTCCGAAATAATGTCCATCCGATATCTCTGAGCGGTCATACCGGACGCATTAATGTTAAACGCTGAAAACATACTCATACTTATCCATCCCCCTACTTCATCACGGACTGTAAATTCTGGAACTCACTGGTCATGGCATTGATAAGTCCCTGATATTTCAACTGATTCTCTGCCAGATAAACATTCTCATTGTCGATGTCTACATTATTACCGTCCAATCGGTAAGAATAACCCTGGGAGTCCGTATATGCCTTAGGTGAAAAGCTCTTATTCTGGAAGTTTGACACCTTCTCATCCATTGACTCACCAGAATCATACCCCAGCGCTTTCCTAAGCTCTGACTCAAAAGCCACATCCTGACGCTTGTATCCCGGTGTGGTAGCATTTGCAATATTATTGGAAATCGCCTCATTACGAAGCCATGTAGCATCCGCAGCCCTGTCCAGCACATTAATATAATCAAAAGCATTTGTATTAAGCATACACTTACCTCCTTAATTTCGACAAAATGGGTATAAAGTACCCACCTTATTTCATTATAAGTCATTTCTCGAAAAACACAACCTTTTTTTGATATTTTTGACAGTATATTGTGTTTTTTTTGCCACACAATACCAAATATTGCCTAAAATATCCACAAAAAAAGGATTCATTGTTTTCACAACAAATCCTTTTTCTAACAAAACAAACTTTCTCGATTAATTTCTGCCGCTCTGTCTCTTCAGCTCTTCTATCTCATCAAACACAACATCATTCAGCACTTTAATGTAAGTACCCTTCATTCCGGAGGAACGGGATTCGATAACACCGGCGCTCTCAAACTTCCGGAGTGCATTGACAATTACAGAACGGGTAATCCCCACCCTGTCAGCAATCTTGCTGGCAACCAGAATACCCTCCATACCGTTGAGTTCATCAAAAATATGGGTAATTGCTTCCATTTCAGAGAAGGAAAGGGTGCTGATGGCAGATTTTACAACGCCGATTTTACGGTTTTCCTCTGCGCTCTCCTCATTTACTGCACGAAGCATCTCAAGGCCTACTACCGTGGTGCCGTACTCACAGAGGATGATATCATCTATATCATACTGGTCGTTCATCTTGTAAATAAACAAGGTACCAAGACGCTCTCCCGCGATTTCAATAGGAGTGATGATAGCCTGAAACTTCTTAATATCCGGGCTTTCAAAACCTAAAGTAGCAAGATTTACATTCTCCTTGGTGGACAAAACGCCAAGAAGACGCTCGTTCAGCATACTGTCAATGAAGCCGCCCACAGAATCATCAATTAACTCGTGGATAGCATCCACCCCATCACATTTTCCAACACCGAGAACCTTACCCTTACGGCTGATTACCAAAATATTGGAGCCGAGAATCTCCCTCATAACCTTACAGATATCGTTAAATACTACTTTACTGGAATTATTGTTATGGAGAAGCTTCAAAATTTTCCTGGTCTTGTCAAGTAACTGTACACTGCTCATGCGAAAACCTCCCTTTATTCTTCGAATAAAATGTTTTTTCTTGCCTATATACGCATTTTAACATAATAAAAAACAAATTACAACGAATAAATAGTTAATTTAAGCATATTTTTTGCGTTTTCTTCAAAAATTCTGACATTATATACAATGACAAACTATTTTGCGTCTACTGCCGGTTTCTGCCATGACATAAAGTCACATTCCGGATAGCCCTCGCAGCCAAAATACCGTCTGCCCTTCTGGGTCTTGCGAACCACCACTTCCTTGCCGCATTTCGGGCAGGGAACGCCGACTTTTTCCAGATACTGCTTGGTAAACCGGCAGTCCGGAAATCCGGGACAGGCAAGAAACTTGCCATGGGGGCCGTATTTAATGACCATATTCTTACCGCAGACCTCACAGATTTCCTCCGTTACCTCGTCTGCGATTTTTACTTCTGCCAAATCTACCTCAGCCTGCTTCACTGCTTCATCCAAATCCGGGTAGAAATTCTCAATGATGGTCTTCCACTTAATGCTGCCTTCCTCCACGCCGTCCAAAAGTGCTTCCATATTGGCAGTAAAATTTACATCCACAATGGAAGGGAACGCATCCATCATCATCTTATTTACCACCTCACCCAGCTCCGTTACGAACAGGTTCTTATTCTCCTTACCCACATAGCGTCTGGCTAAAATAGTGGTAATGGTGGGCGCATAGGTACTGGGACGACCGATGCCCAGCTCCTCTAAAGCACGTACCAGCGAAGCCTCTGTATAATGTGCCGGCGGCTGGGTAAAATGCTGCTTCGGAACAAGCTCCTCCAACGCAAGCTCACTTCCCACGGAAAGCTCCTTGGAAAGCTTATTCTCCACTTCCTTATCCTCCTCCTGTACATACACACTCATAAAGCCGTCAAAAAGCCTTCTGGAGGCAGAAAGGGTAAATACATGCTCTCCTGCACCAATTTTCACCGAAGTAGTCTCAAATCTTGCCGGTGCCATACGACACGCCGCAAAACGCTTCCATATAAGCTGATAGAGACGGAACAAATCTCTGGGCAGCTCATCCTTTATTGCAAGGGGCTCACGATTCAAATCCGTAGGACGGATAGCCTCATGGGCATCCTGAATCTTCTGACTGTTTTTATTTTCACGGACTACCGTGGCTGCATACTCCTCACCATACCTTTTAGTAATATACTCCTGCGCCATGCTCTCCGCTTCTTCCGATACACGGGTGGAGTCGGTACGAAGATAAGTAATCAGACCAACGGTACCTTCCCCCTTGATATCCACACCTTCATACAACTGCTGCGCAAGGCGCATGGTCTTCTGTGTGGAGAAATTCAACACCTTACTTGCCTCCTGCTGCAACGTAGATGTAGTGAAAGGAAGAGGTGCCTTCTTACTTCTCTCCCCCTTCTTTATTTCAGAAACTGCAAAGGCTGCACCCTCCAGCTCCTTCAAAATAGCATCCATCTCCTCTTTAGAGCTGATTTCCGTCTTTTCCTTACCCTTGCCATGGTATTTTGCCACGATAGGCTTTTTCTCGCCCTCCAGCTTCAGATTTGCATCCAAGGTCCAATACTCCTGTGGCACGAATGCTTCAATCTCCGCCTCCCTGTCACAGATGATGCGCAGCGCCACTGACTGCACACGCCCCGCTGACAGACCACGCTTAATCTTACTCCACAAAAGAGGTGAAATACGATAGCCCACCATTCTGTCCAGTGCACGTCTCGCCTGCTGGGCATCCACCAGATTCATATTGATTTCTCTGGCATTCTTTAAGGACTCCTTCACTGCATTCTTTGTAATCTCATTAAAGGTGATACGATACACCTTCTTATCCTTCTGGTCATTTAGCTTCAGTGCGTAAAGAAGATGCCAGGAAATAGCTTCTCCTTCACGGTCCGGGTCAGTTGCCAGATAAATCTTCTCTGCCTTCTTTACTTCCTTGCGAAGATTTGCCAGAATGTCTCCCTTTCCACGAATGGTTATATATTTGGGCTCATAGCCGTTCTCCGGGTCGATGCCCAGAGTGGATTTGGGCAAATCACGTACATGACCGTTACTTGCACACACCTCATAATTATTGCCTAAAAACTTCTTAATTGTCTTCACCTTGGCAGGTGACTCCACGATTACTAAATACTTTGCCATCAGCAAAAACCCCTTATTTTCCATTTCTTCTATAATAATAGGATGTATTTCCTATTCTGAGTCCAATCGTGAACAACTATACAACAAAAGAATTTGAATTACAAGGAAAAATTTTGTAAAGTTCATAAAATGTATAAAAAAGAAGGCATCGGTCACACAACCAATGCCTCCCCATTTAATCCAAATCAAACAGCTCCACATTCACACATTGCAGCTGCGCGTACACATAAGGGGTGTAAGAAGCAACCTTAGAGCCATCAATGATGGAGCTATGAGTCATTATCGTTCTTCCACCGATATAAAAGCTGTTTCGGCAGCCCTGACTACCTGCCACAAAATATTTCAGTGGAATTTCCACACGATATACCGTCTCTGTCTGCAAATAAAGCTTTTCCTCCGTAAGCTGTACCTTTGCAGCTTCCTTCCCTACATAGGTGTAATCCTTCAGATAATCTGTCACCTCTATAAGCACCGTCTCTGAGGAAATATCACCTCCCATATCCGGCAGCTGCGAAGCATACAGCACCGTATAGCCATCGTTTTTGAGCTCAGCCATTTTTGCCTCATCTGCATCCACCTCCAAGTAGTAATGAATCTCCGCCTCCTTGGTGCCCTGGGTGATATTCATATCATCCAACCGGAAAAACAGCTCTGCCTTTTCTGCATCTGCCACCTCATTATAAGCATCCACATCTCCATATTCCGTAATCAGAGCATCATAATAGTTATACACTGCATTCGTAGCAACACCACCTGCATTCATCGTCACGATTTCCGGATTTCTCTGTCCCGCATTATAGGCGGCTATCATGGTATTGATGAATAGCTTGGCTTCCTCCAGCGTTACCGCAGTCTTATAATATTCATAATAACTACCATTTTTCCACCCGGTTATAGAAGCCGCATGCCCCATTCCGGTATAAATCACGTTCCCCTTACTGTAAATATAATAATTATTCTTTACATCACCGGTTGCCTGACCATAAGCAATGCTATAGGCATCCGTGGCTAAATTGTACCATACCACCACATCGGTCTCACCATCACTATCACCATCCGCATTCAAATCCAGTGTATAATACTGCTGGTGCGTATAGGCCAGTGTCGGTCCCTCACTTATCACATAAGGATAATTGGTAATCTGACCATCATTTACCTTCTCCGCCTGTGTTGTATAGTAGTTGGAACGATTCGGAGCCATACCGTCACGATAATAGCTTACGTTTTCCTCATCCGCATACACACGCATATTCAGCGCATATGCAGTAAAGCCCTGTACCTGGGAAACGGCGGTTTCTCTGGCAGACTTCGGTTTAAAAGCTACGTCCTGCACTCCATATTCATACCTTCCGGTAGTCTCATCCTTCTGTGGAGCGTACACAACCGCTGTATCGTCCTTCGTCCCATACACCACCGCTTCTTCCTCAGCTACCCATGCAGTTGTCTGATACAATTCCTTTCCCTTGCTAAGCACACTCTGATTTCCACCACTGGATATGCCGAAGGTATCCATACCCACCAGATTACGTAGCTTTTTATTGATGTTATATCCCCATGCATACTCATTAAATGCATTTTCACCATAATAAAACTGCCTTGCCAAAACGCCCTTATTCGCTTCCAGACGATACTCATCATCCAGACTGCTTCCTATCCGCATATTATAATCGGATACATTGATAGTAGAAGTCATATCATGGGCAAAGAGTACACTTTTTCCGCTCTCGATAAAATGGCTGATATTATTATCTGCTATTCCCGCCAAATTGGAAGCAGAATCTATACCATTTTCCCAGTCCATTCCCACATTATTTCCATCACTAAAGCCCAGAATCAGCATATCGTAATCAGCTAAAATAATGGGGTCCACACCATCATAGTAACCGCTATCGAACACTGACTTGGAAATGGTCTTAATGTCCAGAATATAATCCTCACTAATATTCTGGGCTACCTCCTTAAAATAATTGGTAACATAGGTCATGCCCTCATTATCATAGGCACCATTTTCAAAATGTCCAATGGACTGCTCAAGATTAATAACCCTCTCTTCCTCTCGGTAATACACCTGTAAAACCTTGATATGCGCCGCGTCTCCGCCGGAGAGCTTGGTATACCCCTTATGCACCGTATGAATACTCTCAAAGTCCTTCATTGCTACCTCAAGCTGCCAGGTAATACATCCATGGAAGGAATCCGGGATTTCTCTGGATACCTGATACCGTACCCCTGCCTTTAACTCCTCCGTGCTGCTCACGCTTGCCCCTGTGGTCACATCCACAATATTTGCACCGGTTAATATCAGCTCTTCATATTCCTCCGAGAACTTACCGTCTGCATTGGCATCCAGATACAGCCTGCAGGTATAATCGTTCCCAAAGTTCGCCGCACTATCATTCTCGATAATAAAATCAAACTGTAGATAATAATGCCCCTCAATTGGTGTAATCTGGGTAACTCTCTCATTCGTCGTCCCATCCGCCAGCTGATAGGACTCCCTGGTCATTATCAAATCCTCATATTCCGGCGAATACAAAGACAGCTTGGGACGGTTTGCATAAAAGGAAAAGGCAGCCTGTTTTTCAGAAAGCTCACCACTGATGAAGATATTTTTCTGGTTCTCATCCGCCAATATCTCACTTAAAAATTCATACAAATAAGAGGAATTATCCACTCTGTCGGAATTTATAACCTGTACAGCATCCCCCCTTGTTGTAACCAGCTCCGAAGCAATTACAATGGGATAATTCGCCGCCAGATAGTCCTTTAACTCATTATACTTCTCAACGGTTAAATCATTGCCGCTATAACGATGCACCGTGGTTTCCTTCAAGGTGCCTGAGGTCCTGTCATCTCCGGTATAATCCGTATCCAGAAGACCGCTGATTGAGGCAAAGGCCTCCACCGTATCTCCCACATGACTGTACAAAAGACCATTCATTGCTTCGTCATTGTACACCGTAACACCGTTCTCGGTAACCAGACCCGACGTGTTGGCATCAAAATAAACCACATCGTAGGTAGCACTCAGGTCTTCAATGCGCCCCACAAACTCATTTATGGCCATTACATGAAAAGTAATCTGATTAACATCCACTCCCGTATAAGAAGCAAACGCTTCCCTGTCAAAGGAAGACTCTCTTCCCGCCGGCTCAATGACAAGCACATCCAGCGACTCCTTACTCATCTGCCTCTGACTGCTGAAATTCACAATATACCGAAATACACTGGCATCATAAATCCGGGTCTCCAACGGTGTCTCGCCCTGCTCCGCCAGATACATGTTTTCCACAAGGATTTCCTGATAAACACCAAGGAATCCCGCCTTTATCTGCTCCAGTGCATATTCCTGACCGGAAAACAGCCCCCTGTTTCTAAGGGTACCGTTCCCTGTGACAGCCGGCTCATTACAAACAAACCATACATTATCCTTTACAAAGGATATATCCCTGGACTCCACAGCATCATCTGTCTTTTCATACCTGTTGCCAAGCTCCTTCCATTGAGAGCCAAAGCAGGTCTCATTAGAAGAATTGTTGGTATCCAGTCCCGGAAGCGTATTATAAACCAGCATTTCCAATGACGCATAATATAAATCGCCCGCAATATCGTTTCCACTGGCCTCATAGGACGGATTACTGAAGAAATACGCAAGCCTTGCCAAATTCGTCTCATTTAGGTTTATCGCCGTGGCTGTACCATCTGTTGCAGCTATTTCATAGGTTTTTAAAGAATAGCCCCCATACTCATTAAGCATCACAAAGGGCTCTAAATCAAAGATACAGGGTATCTTTTCTACCGAAATATATAAACCGAGCGCTCCCATCACTCTGGACGAAAAATCATTCTCCGCAGAAAAAGCCCCCGTGTAGCCGAAGATAGCATTCGTAGCCGCACCACCATGAATATAGACCATATCATAATCCGCCAGCAATCCCGCTCCCTCTAAGGTAGTGGTAACCTTCTTATCCACAAAAAGCCGGTTCAGTATAGAAGGGGTTACGGTCTCTACCTCCACTCGAAAACGGCTGCAATCCGCTGCTTCTAACCCAAAAACCTCCTGCTTAAAGACCTCATTGTTGGTAATTCCTCCAGTGAAATACAGGTATGTGGCATTGTAAAAAAAGGACTCGCCCGGCTTTTCACGCTCTACCGTTTCCACCAGTGCATAATGTCCGCCACTGCTCCCCACATACTCTGCCTCTTTCATCAGATACACCTGCTCTCCTGCAACGACAGGATTCTCTGCATCCACAAGTGCAAAATACGGGTGATAAAAATTCGTGGTTTCCTCCTCTTCTTCCTCCGCATCCAATAACATGACATCACCGCCGGACACATCATTTCCACTGATGGAAAAAAGCATATACTCGGCACTACCTGCGGTTTCCTCCCACACCTGCTGTGCTGCTCCCACATACTCCAGATATCCCTCCGGACGCATGATATAGATATCCTCTGCCGGATAATCCAGAGCAAATGCCTCCAGCTCCTGATAGGTAAAGGGACTCTCCACATTCATGGCCTTATAATAGGGTGTGGTTACACTACCGTTAATGGCATCTAAAGAGGTATCCCTGTCCTCCAGCACCAAAAACGTAGCGTCCCACTCACCACTCTCTTCATCCGCTTCCCCAAAGCTATACTCCAAATAGCCTCGCTTTGCCTCGCCATCCACCTTCAGCTCCGTGGCACCCTCTGTATCGGCGCTGCACTCTGCATACTCTGCAATGGTAAAGGGCACGATTCCCGCAGGCTCATAATAGGCATTGACCTTTGCCGCCTCAATAAGGAGCGCCTTCATAAATTCCTCTCTGGCAGCTTTCTCCTCCAGCTCCAGCAGTCTCTCCTGCCATGTGCCATAGACACCCGACTCCTTATCATAAAGCAGGGCAAAGGGCTCCTGACCACCAATATAGTAGCCAATTTCCGCATTTTCCAGTTCCGGAACAACCTCTAAAATACGATAGGTCTTTGTATTATTGATATAATCCTCCCGTAACTGTTCAATCCCCGGCAACGTATTTTTTGCCGCAGAAACCTCCAGCTCATTGCCTCCGAAAACCACCACCGAAGACACTGCCAGTGTTCCTGCCAGCATAGAACATATCGCCTTTATGAAGTTAGGATTTTTCTTCCAGCTCTTCATTCTAAATCATTTCCTCATTCGTCTTAAAATTTCATGGAACTGTACTGCCATTCCTTGTCCACTGTGTTGTAAGAATACCATATGGTATACTTATCGTTATCCTTCCACTGAGAAACCCATCTGCCGCTACCCGTAGTGGAGGTTACGTATTTCTCATAGGTAATATAATACGTTTCCACTGTTCCGGTGGTAACTGTACGGATTAAATACCTCTCCTGGGGTGTAATATAAAAATACGATTCATTACCATAGCCCAGCGTCTTGAGCTCACTCTGGGGAGGACAGTATTGCGTGGACGGAAGACTTGATAGGGTGTAGCTTTTATACTCCCACTTCTCCTGCCACCACAGCCAGCCTTCTCTTACCAGCTCATAGACTCCATATTCCTCATTCAGATTGTCCTCTACAAACTTCACCTTAAAGCCATATTCACAGCCCTCCATCAGCCGGAATACATCCAGCTCCGTGGACATTCCTGCAGCCCAGTTTCCTTCATACACCACATTCATGGTGCTGCCCTTTTCCGCATAATACTGATTTAAAGAATCCGGGATACTTACTTCAATGTAATAACCATAATCATCCATGCCGGAGGTAACATCAATATATCCATAGCCGTTACCACCACGCTCATAGGTGCTTGCATAAGCATTCTTGGAAAAAATACGGTACGCCACATTATAAGCTCCCTTGGGCACTGTATAGCCTGCCACACCATCTATCAGACATACAAAACGTTCGTCATCCAGTGCAAACCTGTCTTCCTTCTTTATCAAAGATTCAAACCAGCCGCCATACAGCCGATAGTAAACCTTATAGGTTTTATAATTTTCCAGACCGGAATCCAATGCGCCATCATAATACCCATTGTTCATGGCATAATTATTATTTTCAGACACCGGTGCGGCATAAATCGTAGTCGCCCCCTTCGTATCCCAGACGGACTGATTGATGCCATCCATTGAATACTTAAAGGCTACCGGGTCAATTGCCACATAATAGCCATCCGGCACATAATCCAGGGAATTATAATTCCCATAGGTGAGCCAGATTCTCGCTCCACAGATTGTGTAATACTCCCCATATGGGTCATAATATCTCTCACTATAAGAGGTGTTTTCTGCCTTCAGATATAATTGCACATCATTATAATTGGTAGCACTAAACAGAATCTCAAATGGATTGCCCTCCTGCGGCTGATACCGATACTCCGGGTATTCCGCATTGGTCTCCCCGTATCTGCCCTGGTCACCATAGGTATACACCGGCCCATAGGCCTCCGGTTCCCCACTTTCATTCTCTCTGCAAAACTGGATATGCACATTTAAAGCATAACCCTCTCCGATGGCACCACCCACCTTGGATAGGTCAATCTGCAAAAGACCATTTCTTTTCCAGCCACCGCTTACATCGATGGGGTCCTCCATATCTGTGGCCTTTATGACTATTGTAATAGTCTCACTCACTCCCGTATACGGCTCCCTCGCACTCTTTATGGTCACGGTGGCCGTCACAGAGGATTCCGTTCCGAAATCAATGCCACTCTTCGCATTAAGAAGCAGCCTGCCGGTTCGCAATGCCTCCTCCATGGATGGAACCATTTCCAGCTTACTATCCACGGAAATGGTGATGCCACCCATGTTTTTAATATTTTCTTCCATATCTCCGGTAAGCAAATCATCAATATAAAAGCCCTTAAAGGTGTTCAATTCCACACATATATCCTTCTGCCCCGCAGTTACCGTAATGGTATCCGTGGCAAAGGTATTGTCAAAGCCCTCCAGGTACACCCTGCCTTCCAGTCCCGTAATGGTGCGTACTCCTACCTTCACATTCTCTGACACAAGTCCGGTCGATGCCTGCTTTGCATACACATTGATGCGGTGAGGCTCTCCGTCAATCACCCTTCCCTCTTCCGCATTACCGATAAAAAGAGTGGAATCAGCAAAATAAGTTCCGGACAAATCCGTTACCGCAGACTCTCCGCTGGGATGGGCTGCAATAAACCATTCCACCGCCTGATTCGGCATCAAGCCTACATTACTGGTCACTCTGGAGGCCAGCTTATAGCTCTCTCCCGGCCAGATTGAAACGCTGGACGGATACACATCGATTCCCGTCGCCTCCACCTCCGGTGCTTCCGGCACATAAAGCTCATCCTCCGTAGCATTTACCAGAATATCGTTACGAAGCTTTACGGAACGCTTAATGCTGTACTCCCTCCCCGATTCTTCCTTCAAAAAGGTAATACTATATGTAATCGTCTTTTTGGTTAAAAGCTCCGACAAATCCACGGAAAAATCCGTGACAAATTCCGCCAAAAGAGCCTCCATGCTGTCGTTTATCACCACTCCCGGTGCAGCCTCCGCAAAAAACACCTTCTTTTCCGCCTTGTCCCAACGCATCCGGTAATATTTGTCCGTGTTATATACATACAGCTCCAGAGAATGATAATCTCCCAGACTACTATTATCCATAATCAGCCCGGAATCCGGCGTTCCGTCCGCCAGCTCTCCCACATAACCATAGGATACGCCCCTCTGGGCATCAATAAGAAGGTCATAAATCTGATTTCCTACCAGCTGGGCATCGTACTGTACACCGGTCTCCGCCACACCATTATTATACTGTCTTTGAGACACCACAAGGAAGGAGGTTATAGCCCCTCCCACAATGGTCATAATCGCGATGGTTACAATCAGCTCTACCAGTGTAAAGCCCCTGTTCTTATGCTTCCAGAAATTCCTCATACAGATTTCCTCTTTATCAATAACTTATCTTTCCTGTTAACTTAATCAAAGTAGCCGTCCGCTCTGTGGCTCCCTTGTAAAAAGTAATGCTTTCACACTCACCGCTGGTACCGCCCCCCACGATTTTTACGTCTTTAAAGGCTCCACTGCTCCGGTCATAGGAAAGCTCCAGCCTCTTGCCGTCTAAATCCCGCTCTGCTCCACCAATCACAGCCTTCACATGTACACCCTTCTCGCCAATCATTACCGGCTCCTCTGCATCGCTCCCCTTATATACCTGCATATACACGCCGGTATCGTTCTGATACAGCTCCACCTTCACCTCCTGAAAGCTCATGGTATTGGTCTTTACCCTGCTCATAGTTCCAGCAAAGTCCTGTACACAGCCATTTACCTGCATCCGGGGTATCAGTCCCATCATGGTGATACCGCCACCGGCAACCACCGCCGTAATGGTAATTACCACGATTAACTCCATAAGAGAAATCCCCCGATTATTCAGTTTGCATGGATTTTTCTTCTTCCCGTTTCTCACGCCTGCTCCTACTTCTTCGTCCAATTGATATAGCTAATCACATTATCCAGATTCACATATGCAGAATCATTTAAGGAATTGCCCTTCATGACATAATCCGCGCCATCGATAAAATACGCCTCCATCAAGGTCTGACCGTTCAGCCCCTCCGGCTTATACTGTAATAGCTTGGTTACTGCCGCATTGTCACTACCGATGGTTCCTACACCTTCGCTTACTGTTACCTTTCCACCGGCAATAATCAGTCCCTCAAAATTACCGCTGACCACTACATCCCCGGTAACAATCACCAGCTTACAGTCTTCATTTCCTATGGCATTACTACCCACATTAACCGGAAAATCACCCTCATCATTATTATCCCCAATCAGTGCTGTCATGCCATTTATTGTGTATTCCCTCACCACAGTATTCTCTACTGCCGTCTGTAATATCAGGTTCTCATATACATCCCGATTAAGCTCCTGGGACGTCAGTCCATTATAGTTGGTGCTCAGCTTACTGCAAAGTGCGGCGTAGCTTTTCACCATGGTGCTCTTCTGCAATGCAAGTGCCTTCTTTTCTTCACTATCCATGGATTCCGTAATATTCCCCTGAATAGGCTCTAAATAATTTTCCCGGTAAACCAGAATATTTCCACTGGTCAGCTGCGTCGTATCTGCACGGTCAAAATACACCGTATTACTATATTTCTTCAGATACTTTTCCATATTCTCTTCACAGGCTGCCATAT
>CAZOSU010000030.1:0-3595 GCA_964582515.1 uncultured Acetatifactor sp.
AGCGGTACTAGGCTCGAAAAAACCTCGCCAAGTGCCGACGTTTTTCAAGGGTCTGCAAAAGACATCTACTACCCACAGGGGGCTCCTGCCATTACCCGGTCCTTCCGGGGCTTTTGTTTTCATAGTATTTACATCAGACGGCTATATGCAGCATGTGCAATAAGTAATACCAGCACCATAAAAACAATTACTACCAAAAGAGTATATAGCACCATTTTGGCAGCGGGAATAAAAAGAAGTATTGTCACTGCGATAGACAAGGTAATCATAACGATACCCAGTGTCATTCTGCACGTTTTTAAACCGATTCGGTCCAGGCGCTCATCATGCACTTCAATATAATGTTTTTTCAGCTTTTCGTCATCTTTTAAATACTCCTTATTTTCCTTTATCCAGCGAATACAATTCAAAACTGCTGCTAAGAAACCTCCTCCCAAACCACTCCCCCATTTTACTGTATGGGTAGCAAGGATTGCCACCACCGCCAATAGGAAAAAAATGATGGCCAGCACTTTATACCATACAATATCCTTCTCCAGCTTTCTTCTGTACTCTTCCATTACATCCCCTCCACGTCACTAAAATCAAAAACCTCTTCAATGGTAAGTCCAAAATAGTGGGCAATCTTGTAGGCCAGCGGCAATGACGCCACATACTTCTCCACCTCAATGGAGGTAATGGTCTGTCTGGTCACTCCCACTGCGTTTGCCAGCTCCTCCTGGGATATCTTATTCATTTTCCGAAGCTCCGCTATTCTGGTTTTCATACTCTCTCCTTTTCGCAAAGTATGCTTTGCAGCTTTAGTATAGTTCGCTTTGCAAAAAATGTCAAGCAGGCTTTGCAAAATGCCCGGAGTATTCTTTTTCACCTCCTGCTTCGCAACAAATAAGGCAGCTCATATATCATCATAGCGCCCCAGCCAATCAGGTAAGCCCAGGGCAGGGCCATGATACCCATTTCAAAATAAAATACCAGTGGAATACAGGCAAGAAGTCTGGCTCCGAAATTAATGATACTGCTCCACAAGGTAATTTTCAAATCACCCATGCCGCGGAAATATCCCTGCACCCCGTTGGTGATGGCGGGTACCACATACATAAAGGCAATCACCCGCAGGTAGGATACGCCCATGGATATAGTTTCTCCATCCTCTGTGAAAAGCATCATAATCGGCTTCGCAAATAAAAGAAGCACTGCTCCGGCTAAAACACCATAGACAAGCTCTACCAGCATACCGCATCGAAAGGCCTTCTTCACACGCTCCTTTTCTCCCGCGCCCCGGTTCTGGGCCATCACGCTGGTCATGGCGTGCCCGATATTCTGCTCCGGTATGTAGGCGAAGTCATCCACTCTGTTAATGGCGGTAAAGGCGGCTGTAGCAGTGACACCCATGGTATTTACAATACCCTGTACTCCCAGCTTGCCAATCTGCACCGCAGACTGCTGCATGGCACTGACAAAGCCATAGCTTACCGTCTCCTTCAAAAGAGACTTATCAAAGACAAGCCACTTCTTTCCCAAATCCAGCACCGGAATCCGTTTCCTGATATACATCCAGCAGAGAATGCAGCTTAGCAATTCACTAAGTACAGTACTTACCGCACATCCATAGGTTCCCCAGGAAAACCACATGACAAACACCAAATCTCCAACGATATTGATAACCGCACTGATTCCCAGAAAAAGCAGGGGCGATTTACTATCCCCCAGGGCTCGCATGGTACTGGCAAAGTAATTATAAATAAAACTGAACACTAATCCACAGAGAATAATACGCAGATATCCCGTAGCCAGCTCCAGAATTCCCTCATCCACCTGCATCAGCCGCAGAATCCACGGTGCAAGAGGCACCGCCACCGCTGTAATCCCCAGTGCAAAGATGCACCCTGCCACAAAGGCGGTACTTACCTGTTGCTCTAATCTTTCCATCTGCTTTGCACCGAATGCAGTGCCAATCAGCACACCGGAGCCTAAGCAGATTCCCTGGGTAAAAAGGATAATCAGCGTCATAATGGGATTGCTGGTGCCTACCGCCGCCAGAGCAGCATTACTGACAAAACGCCCCACAATGATACTGTCCACTGCATTATAGGTTAATTGCAAAAGATTCCCCATAATCAGGGGAATCGTAAATTTAATAATTAAGGGGAGAAGGGCTCCCCTTGTCATGTCCTTTGTACTGCTCATCCGATAATACCACTTAGTTCCTGATAAAGTCTTTTTGCATAGCTATCCGTCATACCACAGATGGAATCCGTTACCAGAAGGAGGCGCAGATAGAGCTTCTCCCTTTCTGATTTTCCCTGACTATAAATGCGGTAAATGGCCTTGTAATTATCCGAAATCAGGCTCATGAGACGCTGCTGCACTGAGGTCATGGGCAGCTCCGTATCATATACCATGGCTGCCCCTACAAACCTCTCCAAAAGAAAATACATATTGGTCTGGGCCGCAATCTCCAGCTTGTAAATGGTATTGGTGGTAAATGCATAGCGGTACGCAATATCCCCCAGCACACCGGCGAGAAAGCCCACACTGCCGCCAGCAAGCAGCTCTCCCTTAAATTCTCCTGCCATAATGGCATCATAATTCTGAATAAACCGGTCCGTAGCATAGTTAATCATCTTGCCCTGCACGGAAACCATCCAGTTCTGCACCGCATTCATCTCCGGATTGCTCATACCCCGGGCAAAAGCCTGCTCATAGCGTTTCTCCAAAAGACGCACCATGCCCATATAATCCTCTGCATTATCAAGGAGCCCTTCCCCGGCGCGCTTAAGCTCAGCCACCAGCTTTTCATAGCTGATACAGCCCTTTTTCACCGCATCCTCCACATCCGCAGTCTTGTAGGCGATATCATCCGCCGCCTCTAAGACAAAGGCCAGAGGATGGCGCTTACCATAGGTTCCCAGACTTTTCTGAATGGAGTCAAAAACCTCCTTCTCCGCATAGTAATAGCCCATCTTTTTGGTGCGGATATCCCCACTCTTTTTATCGATCTCCACCGAGGATACCGGATATTTGATAATGGTGCCAAGGAGCGCCTTGGTCAGATTCATACCATTCTCATCCACCAGATAGTGAAGCTTGGTCACCACTCTGAGTGCCTGGGTATTACCCTCAAAATTCTTAAAGTCCGCCTGCATCTGAGGCGTCAATATCTCTGACAGTGCGGCACCTTTAAAGGTCTGCTTATCCAGATGCTCCGTAAACCACTCCCGTATCACAGTCTCGCCAAAATGCCCAAAGGGTGGATTTCCGATATCGTGAAGAAGCCCCGCGCACTGTAAAATGTCGCATACATCCGCCTGATACGCCGGCAAAAACTCCGGGTCCTTCACATCCTTCAAAATCCGCTGGGAAATGTTCTGCCCCAGAGACTTTGCAAAAGAGGACACCTCCAGGGAATGGGTCAGTCTGGTACGGATAAAGTCACTTTTATCCAAGGGAAACACCTGGGTTTTGTCCTGCAATCTGCGGAAGGACGCACTGCCGATAATGCGGTGATAATCCTTTTCAAATTCACTTCTAAGGTCCGAAGAACCTGCCTTTTTCTTCACCCCCCGCATACGCTCAGGGGTCAATAATTTACTCC
>CAZOSU010000030.1:3605-6930 GCA_964582515.1 uncultured Acetatifactor sp.
CATACAGACTTCATTATATCATACTTAATTGCTTTTTACAGATTTTCCTCACGTTTCTTCATAGAAACACAAGCGATACCTGCTGACATTGCCATCAGGGCAAGCCAGAAAAGCATGCTGCCCATATCATCGGTCTTCGGTGAGGTTGCAACCACCGGTGCCGGCGTCGCCACCGGTTCAGAAGTAGATGCTGATACACTTTGTGCCACCGTTACAACGGCTTCAAAGCTATCCGTTCTACCATACTGGGTCACCGTTGCGATAACCTTGGTAGTACCTGCACTAATACCGGTCACAACACCCTCCTGTGTTACAACTGCCACCGCAGGATTCTCTACCGCATAGCTAACCTGTGCATTTTCTGCAAGATTGTTTACGGTAACGTTTGCCTTGGTACCGGTCTTTACATTCACCCCATCCACGGTAGGAGCATCCTTTAACCAGAAGGTGATATCCCCCGGATACTCTGTTCTGTCCATGTAGGTAAGCATCAAACCAATCTTGATGCTGTCTTGCTGTGCCTGGCTGCCAAAGGTCATGGTTGCAGGCCAGCCGCTTAAGATAATATGATCTGTTGCATCCCAAGGATAAGTACCATAGATACCGGTTCCTTCCGGAACATTGAAATAAGTATCCTTAATCTCTGTTTCACCTACATATACGCAGATTTCAGATGCACATTCCATAGTTACATCTGCTGCATCCAATGCAGGATATCCGGTTACATTGGTGCCATCCTTTACAAGAGTGTATTTCATCACAGAACCATCATACATCTCAAAATGGAAGGTAATCTCTCCATCCACTACGGTAGAGTCATTCCAGAAGCCACTTAAGATAGCGATGGTACCGGTCTCATAATCCGGAAGGAATGCTCCACCATACTGTAAATAATCCCACCAGCTGGAGTTTGGTCCAACCTTACCCGATGCCATGTATGCGGTAGCTCTTCTTACTTCACTTCCCTTGAAATCTACAGGAATCTTAATATCTGCGGTAGTTCCGCTGGTCTCAGTGGCTACTGCTGTAGCATACTTGATTAAATATTCATGCCAATCCGCACCGCCGGAGAACTTAAATACTAAATCAGCAAAGGTACCATACTTGTCACCCACCTCTGCATACTTAGCATTTACGTAAGCCTTAGATAAGGTTACGGTAGCGGTATCCCCATTATAGGTATAATCAGTACCCTCCGTAAGTCCTTCAATACCACTAAAGGTAAGTCCGTTTAAGGTAAGCTTAAAGGTTACATCCTCTGTAGCCTCTGCATTGAAGAATACTCTGTCCAAATCGGTTACATAAGCACTTCTCTCGCTCATGCTGGTCTCTAACATCTCGCCAACCAAAGGCTTCTTCCACTCATAGTTGCCACTGGTACGATTGATACCGGAGCCATTATCCCAGAACATAAGACATACATCTTTTTCATTTGCATAATAGTTCATGTACTCATAGTACTTTAATTCTTCACCAGCCTGATTTACCTGGGAAGCACTGTCATAGCCCAGAAGTCCCCACTCACCAACGACTACACCAATGCCATTGTCTAAGAACTTCTCCTGCAGGGTTTCGTAGAATAAATCTACAGAATCTCTCGGGGTATAATCCTCGCCGTTATTCTGCCACAATACCTCATCAAATCCGGTCTTACCGATACCTGCACTATGTACCCACTCACTGTAGTAGTGTACCGTTGCCATAACGTTTTCATCATTCAGCGCATTAATAAACTTAATGGTTGCATTACAGTACTGCTCACCATGGTTGGTTGTCATGGTAGGGATAACAATCATTCTGGTAGCGTTATTACCGCCACTGTTACGAATGGCATCGTAAGCTGCCTGATTCACCATATCCAGCTTGTCCTGCGCGGTAATATTACCGGTAGCCTCAAAGGTAGGCTCATTGATGGTCTCAAAGCATACCTCTAAGGGCATGTCCTTAAAGTATGCTGCAAACTGCTCCCAGATTTTGGTGAACTTCACATATTCTTTACTTTCTGTATTGCCATCCCATGCAGATAACCACAGCCATGAATCATGATGCACATTAATCATTACATGGAGACCTTCATCCAGGGACCACTGCACAACTTCCTTCACTCTTGCAAGCCATGCTTCATCAATCACATAGGTTTCTTCATCATATCTGCGATAGAAGGTAACAGGAATACGGATACTGTCATAGCCCTTATCTGCTACCGCCTGAATCAGCTCCTTGACAACCTCCGGGTTACCCCAGGCAGTTTCCCCTAAGTCCTCCTCGTCCAAACCGGTGTTTACACCGTCAAAGGAGTTACCAAGGTTCCAGCCGTCGCCCATGGCCTTCATATAGTCTAAGGATGCACTGGTTACAGGCACTGTAGTAGGTGCCGGGTCTGCCTCTGCAGCCTTCACACCGTATAAACCGGTCAAGGTCACCGTTGTTGCTAAGGATGCACCTGCGTAGGAAATATTGATTCCCCTTAATTCTCCACCACTGGACAATAATGCCTTAATAGCATCGACTTCCATGGTTGCGGTATAAACACCATCTGCCTCTGCCAGATTCTTAACCTTTACGCTGGTAGTGTCCCAGCCGCCCCAGTTGGTATCATATACCTGTACATAGAACAAGTCTGTTTCTGCGCTTAATGCAGACGCATCCGCAATGGTCATAGTAAACGTTAATTCATCATAGCCTGCAAAGCTTTCCCAGGAATACAAATAGCCATTATAGCTTCCATCTTCCTTATACATGCTGGCATCACTGTTTGCCACATAAGGACCGCCAATCTGTGTTGTCTCCCCGCTTACTGACGGAGTCGGAGTAGGGTCTGCCGCCTCCGGCAGTACTACACCATACAAACCGGTTAAGGTTACCGTCGTTGCCAGGGAATCTCCTGCGTAGGAAATATTGATTCCCCTTAATTCTCCACCACTGGACAATAATGCCTTAATAGCATCGACTTCCATGGTTGCGGTATAAACACCATCTGCCTCTGCCAGATTCTTAACCTTTACGCTGGTAGTGTCCCAGCCGCCCCAGTTGGTATCATATACCTGCACATAGAACAAGTCTGTTTCTGCACTTAATGCAGACGCATCCGCAATGGTCATAGTAAATGTTAATTCATCATAGCCTGCAAAGGTTTCCCAGGAATACAAATAGCCATTATAGCTTCCATCCTCCTTGTACATGCTGGCATCACTGTTTGCCACATAAGGACCGCCAATCTGTGTTGCCTCCCCGCTTACTGACGGGGTCGGAGCAGGGTCTGCCGCCTCTGGCAGTACTACACCATACAAACCGGTTAAGGTTACCGTCGTTGCCAGGGAATCTC
>CAZOSU010000030.1:7030-15041 GCA_964582515.1 uncultured Acetatifactor sp.
TCTTAACCTTTACGCTGGTAGTGTCCCAGCCGCCCCAGTTGGTATCATATACCTGTACATAAAATAAATCTGTTTCATCACTTAATGCCGATACCTCAGCAATAGTCATAGTAAACTTCAGTTCATCATATCCTGCAAAGCTTTCCCAAGAATACAGCCATCCGTTATAGCTGCCATCTTCCTTGTACATACTTGCATCGCTATTGGATGCAAAGTCGCCTGCCAGCTTGGTTTCTTCCCTGCTGACATTCGCCGCTACTGCCTGCAAGCCCTGTAAATTGAATGATGTCACTACCATCAGACAAGCCAGTACGGTCGCAAGCATACGCTTAAATCGTTTCATACTCATTTCCTCCCAATACATTTTAACGCAAAATCTACTCATAAAATTTGCACAATAAAATTGTAACAAAATCCCCTTTAAATACCTATCGTGTTTTTTATAGATAAAGCAAGGAAAAATTATACATTTCCCTCACCGCCTTCTGTCTCATGGTACTTTTGATATGCACCTTCTGTATTGTGTGGGAGGGATTACCGGTACGTATGAGGGCTGTGAGATATGGCAGGGATAATTATGCATATGTAGATATTTTAGAGTTTCTTAGACTGCTGTTTCGTAAACTAGGGGAATTCAGGCATGGACGCCTGAATTAGGGTTCACTGTGCACGGATGCACATTGAACCCGACCCGCAGCTTTTCATAATCTACATCAGCAGCCTTAGAAACTCTTAAATATCGGAGTCTGCATAATTATCCCTGCCATATCCCACAGCCCTCATACATACCGGTAATTCCTCCCACACAATGCAAAAGCCCCACAGACCAAAGTCCATGGGGCAGTTATTACATCGTTGAATCTCGAAGGGTAAGCTTTCCCTCCTTCATAAGGCGCAGATAATCAAGAGGTACTACTATTTTCTCAGGGGTTTCCACACCACTGCCGTACATGCACCTTGTGCTGTGGGTATCAGAGCCGGCAGTTACGGGCAAATCGTACATTCTGGCATAAATAATAGCTCTGTCATTAAATTCCAGATGGTCAAAATGAGCACCGTTGATAGCCTCCACACCGTCCACATGGCGGGGAAACAGCTTGATATGGTCGATATAATCCCGCTCACGGAAGGGATGGGCATGTACGATGAAGCCACCGGCCTCATGCACCGCATCAAAGGCTTTTTTAGGGTTCCACTTGTCAAAATCCTCGCAGTCTAAAAGAAACTGCTTATCAATATTGTACATCAGAAATTCCGCAGCAGTTACGCCATACTCCAGACCAAAGAATACGTCCAGACCGATTTTGTCGCCCTCTTCCTTGGCATCCTCATACCCCTTACAGAAGAGCTCAATCTTTTCCTTCCAGGGTAACTTTCTGTCCACCGCTGAATTGCCATTAAAGAAATGGTCCGTCACAAAAATACCGGTATAGCCCTGCTCCTTATGTGCCCGGGCCATTTCTGCGCCGGTGCTGTGCCCGCAGGCACTTCCCTGACTGGTGTGAAGATGTGTTTCGTACTTATACATAATAATCCCTTTCCTATTGTCTGTTAAAATAATCAATGCCTGCATCGGGGATGAAATAGGTCCTGATATAGCCGTCCGTGGATACTACCACAAATTCACCTGTCTCTTCAAGGAAATATACATCGTCCCCATCCTCTGCTTCTATCTTGTGCAGAGTGTCCTCATGATACAGCACCAGATTGGCTGCCTCCAAGTATTCCTCCATGGTGGAAAAGCCCATATCGATTCCATGCTTTTCATAATGACTCTCCCAAAGACTGTCATTTCGGAAGGTTAAGTACTCTTCTATGGAAGGTACATATTCTTCCGAGGACTCCTCACTCTCAAAAGAGGCACTTTCTTCCGTTCCCTCTTCGGAATAAAGAAGCTCAAGGCTTTCCTCACTTTCCTGTACGCTTTCTGAGGGCTGCTCCTCCACTACCAGACTCTGCACCGGACTTTCTGTAGGGATTTCCTCCTCCCCATCTCCTCCGGCCACGAATAACTCATATCCGATAACCATTACAATCAGAATGATAATAATAACCTGCTTTATATTGATTTTACTGTTTTTCTTCATCGCTGTGATCCGCTTTCTTTCTTGTGTAAGTCACGTAGGTATATGGAATCTCGCCGTCCACTTCCTTCTCTACCTCTTTTGTCCACTCTTCCTTATCAAATTCCGGGAAGTAGGTGTCCCCCTCAATTTCCTTATGAATCTCTGTAATATACATCTTGTCCACATAGGGAAGTGCCTCTTTATATACCCCTGCACCGCCGGAAATATAAGCATCCCTCTCGCCTGCAAGCAGGATGGCCTCCTGCAAAGACTTCACCGTGTAGCAGTTCTCCTGGTCAAAATTCTTAGTGCTTGAAATCACGATGGTGGTACGGTTCGGCAGCGGTCTTCCGATTTCCTCATAGGAGCGTCTGCCCATAATAACTACATTCCCGGTGGTCAGCTCCTTAAAGCGCAGCTGCTCCCCTTTTATCCTCCAGGGAATCATTCCATCTTTCCCTATCACTCTATTCTCCGCATAAGCGACAATCAATCCTAACATACGACTCCTCCAATCTTTAAATTTCTCTAAAATCCTCGCTCAATTGTAGCATAAAAATAGGAGGTGGTGTAAAATAAATCACATGTTTAAAAAAGATTTTAAAATTTTTTTCAAAAAAATGTGACCAAATGCATTATAAATTCGTTTTGTTATCAGAAGGGAAGAAAATTGACAACTATCGCTTCAAAGGAAGAACAACTGAAATGTGCATATGCAAGGTATGCGGACATGCTCTACCACCTGTCTTTGTCTCATCTGCAAAGCCGGGAGGATGCGGAGGATGTATTACAGGAGGTATTTTGCAAATACTATTTGAAAATGCCTGCCTTCACGGATTCATCCCACGAAAAGGCCTGGTTTATCCGTGTGACTATTAATCAGTGCCGCGACCATCTGCGCCACCGGAAAATACGCATGTATACTCCACTTCACGAAATCGGTGAAATTGCCGGGCAGACCGGTATCACCGACGAGAATGCACTGGATGTGATGCAGCTACTATCCTATTTGCCGGAAAAGTACCGCAGTGTGGTCATCCTCCATTATCTGGAGGGGCTCTCCGTAGAGGAAATCGCCATGACTCTGCATATTGGAAAATCCGCTGTGAAAATGCGTCTTTCCAGAGCCAGAGAACAGTTACAAAAGCAAATCATGAAGGAGGACAGCCTTGTTTAACCAAACACAAATTGAAAGCTACCAAAATATAGCTGCTCCCGCTGGCCTCAAGACAAAAGTTTTTGAGACTTGCCAAAGTACCAAAGAAAAAAACACTCACATTCCCATACAGACCTTATATCGGTTGGCTCCTATAGCCGCCTGTCTGGTCCTGTGCTTCAGCCTGTTTTCCTTTGCTTTTCAAGGTGAACGTCAAGCTTTTTATCTTACCATGGGAGAGATTACACTGGATTCCGGCACTACAACGCTTCCGCCGCCTGCACAGGAAGCCACTACATGGGTGCGCACCATTTCGCTGGAACCCACCCCCTATACCCTTTCTCTCCGGACAATCCCTGATGTAGAAATCCTTTCTGCGGACGGTGATGTACTTTTAGATGAAGAAGGCAATTTAACATGGACTGTTCTTACACCGGAAGCTGACACGGTATTTGGACTTACCCTTCAGGCAGGGGACGAAATCTATTTCGTACCTCTCACCTATCACATGCAGGATGGCAGCTTTTCTATCAGCTGCCGGAAACAGTAGTTTTTAAAAAGGAGATTATTTATTATGAAAAAATTATTATTATCAGCATTAGCACTTACTCTTGCATTTTCTGTAACCGCTTGTGGAAAGGATGAAGCACCCGAAGCTACTCCTACTCCCGAGCCTACCCCTATCGCTACGGAGGCTCCTGAAGCTACCGAAGCTCCTGTGGAGACCGAAGCTCCCGCTGAAAGCGAAGCTACCGGCGAAACCGTAGGCTCTACCTTACTTGGTGTATTCCATGAATTAGTTGCTGACGAAGCAGCAGGTCATGATGCACTTACCATTGCAGACAAGCTGGTTACTCACGAAAGTATTTTATTCTCCGGCGGTGCTATGGAAATCGAAGAAGGCTATCAGGCAGGCTTTGATAACTATGAGGTAACCGGCTTTGAACAGGGCGCAATGTTTGCTCCTATGATTGGCTCCATTCCTTTCGTGGGTTATATCTTCACCCTTCCTGAGGACGCAGATGTGGATGCATTTATGACCGGCTTAAAGGAAAACGCAAACCTTCGTTGGCAGATTTGTGTAGAGGCGGATGAGATGATTTGTGAAGCAAACGGCAACACCGTATTTTTCTTAATGTGCCCTACTACCTTTGAACAGTAATTTGATTTTATTGAGGTAACTTTATATGTTATTTTCCAGCATCCCTTTTTTGTACTATTTTTTACCGGTGGTACTGCTTCTGTATTTTGCAGTTCCCTTTAAACTAAAAAACTTAGTACTGCTCCTTTCCAGTCTGTTCTTCTATGGCTGGGGAGAGCCAAGATATGTTGTCATCATGGCTATGGCCATTACTGCTGGATATGTTTTAGGACGCCTTATTGAGGCCTTTCGCGAGAGGGGCCTTTCTAAGGTGTTTTTATTTATATCCGTGGCAGCCGGTGTGGGTACGCTGGGATATTTCAAATATGCCGACTTTTTTATCAGCAATATTAATGCCCTTACCGGACTTTCCATTCCTTTACTTAAAATTGCTCTTCCCATCGGTATCAGCTTTTATCTCTTTCAGATACTCAGCTATACCGTGGATGTGTATCGGGGCACCGTTCCTGCCCAGAAAAGTATCATTAATTTTGGTGCCTATGTGGCATCCTTCCCCCAGCTGATTGCGGGTCCCATTGTGCGCTACTCTGACATTGCCCTGCAATTGGAGAACCGTACCCATTCCTTTGAAAAGTGTGCTTACGGCATCCGCCGCTTTGTGCTTGGTCTGTCCAAAAAGGTACTCCTTGCCAATGCTCTTGGCCAGCTCTGCGATATCTTCCGTGCCTCCGATGATAAGGCTGTGCTGTTTTACTGGCTCTACGCCATAAGCTTTACCCTGCATATATACTTTGATTTCTCCGGCTACAGCGACATGGCCATCGGTCTTGGCAAAATCCTTGGCTTTGATTTTGTGGAAAATTTTAACTATCCTTACATTTCCAAAAGTATTACTGAATTCTGGCGCCGCTGGCATATTTCCCTGGGCTCTTGGTTTAGGGACTATGTATACATCCCTCTGGGCGGTAACCGTGTGCCGAAAATGCGGTGGCTTTTTAACATTCTGGTAGTCTGGATGCTGACCGGCTTCTGGCACGGTGCCTCCTGGAATTTTATTTTCTGGGGACTGCTTTATGCGGCATTCCTGGTGATTGAAAAGCTGTGGCTTGCCGCATATCTGGACAAGTCCCGAATTCTGCGTCATATATATGTGCTGCTGATTGTCATACTGGGCTTCGTACTCTTTAATGCTACGGATATGGCTGAGGCACTGCAGTACATCGGCGCCATGTTCGGCGCAGACAGCCTGCCCCTTATCTCCTCGGAATTCATCTACTACCTGGGAAGCTACGGACTTATCCTGCTACTTGCAATTGTCGGCTCCACACCCCTTCCGAAGCTTGCAGTGGAGGCTCTGACCCGTGCAGGTGGTGACAAGACTGCAAAAACCATAGATATTTTGGAGATTGTCTTTATGACAGTTCTACTACTTTTGATAACAGCGTACCTGGTGGATGGTTCCTTCAACCCATTTTTGTATTTCAGATTTTAGGAGGTGCCTATGTGGAACAATTTAAAAAATAAAGCATATGTGCTTCTGATGGCAGGTCTGTTTCTTACTTTAAGCCTTTGGGCATGGTTTATACCCGCAGAAAAGTACTCGGACAGTGAAAGACGTTATCTGGCCACCTTTCCACAGCTAAATACAGAAACTGTTCTCTCCGGTGATTTTATGACAGAATTTGAGACCTATACGCTGGACCAGTTTCCCCTGCGTGATACCTTCCGAAGCATCAAAAGCTTTGCCTCCCTGTATCTCTTTGGACAGTCCGAGGTAAATGACTTGTATCTTTATGACGGATATATTGCAAAGGCAGAATACCCTTTAAGTGATGCCATGCTAGACAACGCAGGAAATAAATTCGGGTATCTGTATGATACTTATATGGCAGATACAGATGTAAAGCTGTACTTCTCCATTGTACCTGATAAAAATTACTATCTTGCCCCGGAGGCTGCGCAGCTTGCCATGGACTATGACCTGATGGCTTCCTCCATGAAGGAGAAAACCTCCTATATGGAGTATATCGATTTATTCCCGCTTTTAACGCTGTCCAATTACTACTACACGGACACCCACTGGAAGCAGGAAACACTATTGCCCATAGCTATCACTCTGGCAGGTAGTATGGGTGCCCAGATTGAAACAAATTATGCGTTGAATGAGCTGGATGCCCCCTTCCGCGGCGTATATTACGGTCAGCTGGCCCTTCCGGTGGAAGCCGACAGGCTCTCCTACCTGACAAATGATACCCTGGATAACTGCATGGTCACCAGCTACAATACGGGAATGCCTGTGAGCGCTGAAATGTATGATTTAACCAAGGCTGACAGCAAAGACCCCTATGAGATATTTGTCTGTGGTAATGATGCTCTGGTAACCATTGAAAATCCGGGTGCGCCCACGGACAAAGAGTTAATTCTCTTCCGCGACTCCTTCGGCAGCTCCATCGCACCACTTTTGGCTACCGGCTATGCCAAGGTCACTCTGGTGGATATCCGCTATATTCATCCCGGTATGCTGGGGAATTTTATAGAATTTGATAACCAGGACGTACTGTTTTTGTACAGTACACTGGTGCTGAATAGTAGTACGGCATTTAAATAATATCCTGCGCTGTTCTGCATTTCCATTTGTTTTACGCAATTTTGCATAAAGGTAAGGACCTCTTTTCATTTTAAGTACCCTACTTCATTTATAAAACTGTCGTTTTGCGCTGAAAGAAATGCGCTATTGGGGTACCGGGTGACTTTTAGTGGATGCAAAATATTGATAGATGAAAGAAGCGGTGGGGAATATAATTAGATGTGAAATTTGAAGTTTTACATGAGTTATTAGGAGAAAAAATGGAAAGTATTTTAAATTTTGAAGAAGCGAAAACAAGACTAATATATGAATTGTCAACAGTAACGGGGTTTAAGTATTTAAAAAGTGGTATTTTAAAGAAAACAATAAAAGACGTTGTGTTTGAGATAAACTTTTTCTCTTCAAAATGGAATGCACTAGGTCAAAGTATTGAAATAAATGCCGACTTGAGGATTATTTATAAAAAATATGGGAAATTACCGGTTGATAATGTAGTAGCATCTATGAGTTATAATCCCACAGATGGGTATTGGTATGATATATCAACGGAAAGCAACTGGCTCGAAACGCAGGATATATTAGAACAAAGATTTCGAGAGACTGCGATGGATTTGGTAAACAGATTTGAAGAAGATTATAATGCGGCTATACAATATCTTTTCTTTGAAGGGTTTGAAAAATATAATGTATATTTTGATTTTGTGGCAGATAATTTGGGTCAGGAAGTAATTAAGGATAAAGCGCAGAAAATGTATGATGGGTTATCTGACGAATGGAAAGAACAGGTTATTCAATATCAGAATGGGGCAAGGAATAAATCATGGATGCTGAATAGATGCAATTTGAAATATATCGTGGATAATAATTTATTTCAGTAAGTAGAGAACAAATTGAAGTTGTAGGGGTGATTGACATGGTGACTATGGATAATTTTGATTCATCATCTTTTGATATATATGATATTAATTTAGTTCAAAAAGAAGTAGATGGTGGAGTGATCTCATATGAACAAATTGATTCTATTAGAGATTTTCCCGATTCAAAATCTATTATAATATCTGGATTAAAGCAAGATACGTTTGAGTATTTTGTAAATACTT
>CAZOSU010000031.1:0-14424 GCA_964582515.1 uncultured Acetatifactor sp.
AATGGTCCAAAAAATGGTATTACATTGGTACAACCGATTACCACACTGATAAGCACTGCATAAGGTGTCTGCATAAGAGTGGTTCCAATAAAGCACAATAGACCAATGATAATCGAATCTATTATTTTCCCTCCGATAAATCCAATAAAGGTATTGTGAGTAAAGCGAACATTATTAATCAGCATGTTGGCGTTATCACGCTTGAAAAGGGAATAAGAAAGCTTCTTTGCCTGATTGGCATAAATCTCTTTACTGGACATCAGATATATGGAAATCAAGAAACCAACTACAAAATCCCATAACGTGGCCACAACGCTGATTACACTCATGGAAAGAGATTTTAAAAGCTCACTGGATTTGGGTAACAGTGTATTATTTAAAAAACTCTCCAGTTCCACAGAATACCGCTCCAGCATATTTATGGCATATTTGGCAAAATTGGGATTATCCGCCAGTGTTTTATTAATCCAGTCATAAATATTGTTAGCATACGTATCAAAATTAAATACGATACTCTGAATACTTGGAACAATCTGTGAAAGTAACATATAAATTAATACAAATAACAAAAACCAAAATAAAAGTGAGGTGATTGTAATTCCAATCATTCGCACATATTTTTTTGTTTTAGGTTTATCTGTTAATTTCAGCTTATTGCAAAGAGGATATAAAAAATTCTGCTCACAAAAATTTAAAACCGGCGTCAATAAATAGGCTAAAATAACGCCGATGGATACAGGCAGCAGAATATCCGACAAGGTTGAAAAAATAAGGCGGATATTAGACGTGTGAAATAATAAATAGTAAAAGAAAATACTTCCACAGATTACAGCTAATGCCGTTATGCCCCACTTAACATGTTCATGCTTCCATTTACTTCTCATATGACAACCCCCAACAAATATTTTACAATATTATAATACATTTAAAACTTCCTAAGGACAAGTACACGCACCTAAAGTTTTTATTAAATAATACTATTGTATCCCGAAGGGAAAGCATGTAAAATGAAGTATCTGGAAAAAATGGAGAAATAAAGTATGAAATTACAACAAGTTTACAGTTACGTAAGACGAGCAATCGATGACTATCATATGATTGAAGATGGGGATAAAATTGCCATCGGAATCTCTGGTGGAAAGGATTCACTCACACTACTCTATGCCCTGCAGGGGCTCAGACGCTTCTATCCGAAGAAATTTGATATCCATGCTATAACAGTCGACCTTGGCTTTAAAAACCTGGATTTGACCAAAATAGAAGCTCTCTGCAAGGAATTGGATGTAGAATATACCATCGTAAAGACGGATATTGCAAAAATTATCTTCGAAGACCGCAAGGAAAGCAGTCCCTGCTCTCTGTGTGCAAAGATGCGTAAGGGAGCTCTAAACGATGCCATGAAAGCAGCCGGCTGCAACAAAATCGCCTACGGGCATCACAAGGACGATATCGTGGAAACCATGCTGATGTCCCTGATTTTTGAAGGAAGATGGCATACCTTCTCCCCTGTCACATATCTGGACCGCATGGATTTAACCGTTATAAGGCCCCTAATGTATATGAATGAGGCAGATGTCATAGGCTTTACAAATAAAAATAATGTACCTGTATTAAAGAGCGCCTGCCCGGTGGACGGTTACACCAAGCGTGAGTACGTAAAACAGCTTTTAAGAACACTGAACCTGGAAAATCCCGGTGTAAAGGAGCGAATGTTCACTGCAATCCAGCGTGGGGACATAAAAGGTTGGCCAGAATACTTTGGTAAATCATAATGGTTGTAAAGAGCTTCCGACCCAGACTCAGGTCCGAAGCTCTTTTCTATGGAAATTTATGCGGGTGAACATAAACTACCCTACTGCACAAACTCTGTGGAATAATAAGGAATAATAAGATACTGCCCTGCCTTAATATTAGAGGAAGTCAGATGATTCATGCGAACCACTTCATCAATATAGTCCTCTGTAGAAGCATAAAACTCCGCATCCTTATATTCTTCTGCAATAGACCACAAGGTATCACCATAGGAAACCTCTATGCTGGTAAAATACTTGTAAGAAATATCTGTATCCTCTGAGCTTGCATTGGAAACCAGTACGCCATAGGATAAAGCACAGGTCAATATAATACATACGGATAAAATCGCAAACACAATCCTTCTTTTGATTTCCTTCTGTCTGCGAAGCTTTTTCTTATAATTGCGAAGTTCTCTCTCTGTCATGGCTTTCTCCTTTGTTCGAATAACCGTTCGGAACATTTGTTCTCGTCTATGTTTGTATTATATCGAACAAACATTTGTTTGTCAACAAGGAAATCGAACATATTTTTGGAATATATGTTTGCTTTTTTATTTTGCCTATGTTATACTGTTGTCAGAAGAAAGATAAACACCTACATATATAGGAGGCATTACATATGGCATACGGTAAGATTTCTGCAAAGCAGCAGGAAATTTTAGATTATATTAAGGATGAGATTTTAAGGAAGGGCTATCCCCCCACCGTTCGTGAGATTTGTGAAACGGTAAGCTTAAAGTCCACCTCTTCCGTTCACTCCCACTTAGAGACCTTGGAGAAGAACGGCTATATCCGTCGTGACCCTACCAAGCCCCGTGCGATTGAAATCTGCGATGACAGCTTCCAGATTGTACGTACGGAAACGGTCAGTCTGCCTATCGTAGGTAATGTGGCCGCCGGTCAGCCCATTCTTGCAGAGGAAAATATTGAAGAGTACTTCCCGGTTCCCGCAGATATGGTTCCCAAGGGTGAATCCTTTATTTTAAAGGTTCGCGGTGATTCCATGATTAACGTGGGTATTTTCAGTGGCGACCGTATCTTTGTACAATGCTGCAATACGGCTCAGAATGGAGATATGGTAGTTGCTATCATTGAAGATGGCGCTACGGTTAAGACCTTTTATAAAGAGGACGGCCACATCCGTCTTCAGCCGGAGAACGATGATATGGATCCCATTATCGTGGATGACTGTCAGATTGTGGGCAAGGTATTTGGCTGCTATCGTTTCTGGAGATAACATATAAAAGCTTCCAAAACAACTACTTTTATTCGTTGTTTTTGGAAGCTTTTCCATATTATTTATTCACCAAACTGCTTTAAACCAGATGTCATTTCGTAGGTATAATCCGCTCTGTTTGCGGTAACCAGCTTCTGGAACATAAGTGTTCCATCCAGATAACCATTAGTATAGTACCAGGTACCTGGGAAATAGGTAGTAGAGCCCTGCAATCCCTTAGGAGCCATACAAATATACTCCTTTTTATCCAGCTTCACAATACCATCATATTCTACAGGGAAATAAACGGTGGATGTAGGGAAATAATTTTCTGTGCTGGAAATGGTTGCGCTATAAACAAGGATATACTTATTATTTGCAGCATAGTTATCACTCTGATTTTTGGAAATTAATAAATATTCTCCTAACAGCTCCATATCCTCTACAAGAGTGGTAGCCGCATAATTGTTCACAATATAGTTTTCAATTACCTCGTTTGCATCCGCTTCAAGAACACTCTTATAGGAGTCGTCAATATCCTTCAAACTGCTGATATAACCGTCTACATCATACTTTTCAAAGCCATCGCCAACTTCTACATTAAAGGTATCAGAGTATCCGGTAGCCAACGCCTTATAGCCTTCAATCGGATTAATATATCCGGCTGTGATATAATAAGAGTTAATCAAATCTGTTCTACCATGAATTTCTTTACCATTTTCGAAGTAAAATTCATCATCTGCAACCCCAACATTACTAAATCTGACAGGGAAGTACACATAACAATCCTCAAAGGAATTTGCAGAATCTGTAAGCATACCGCCATAAATAATATACAGATTATTATAATTGGCACTTGTCATCTGTGTTTCCGGCTTCTGTGCATTAAATACATAGCCACAGTAGCTTAGTTCTCCTAACTTGCAGGTATCAATGTAGGTAGCAACAGTAGCCATGATGACATCCTGTGCCTCTGACTTCAAGGTATCTAAATACTTACCCTTAATATCAGAATAGGACTCTACATAGCTTCCTAAGCCACTTACCTTATACTCTTTTTCCTTTTCCTCTAAAACAAAACCATTACGAATTGTCTGCGCATCCTCCATAGCAATGGAAATCACTATCTTATCCCCATTACGAAGGTTATCTCTCTTATCCACAGTAAAAGAATATGTATTAATATAGGTGCTGTCGCCGGTATAGTTGTACTCTACAGTACCAAAAGGTGCTGTACCTGTGAATGTTACCTCCAAATTCTTAAAAGGATCAATCTCTAAAATCTTCTCTAAATCCTTCACATTTAAGGAAACCTTATTTCCGGTAAATTTAAGACCACACTTCTTTGCAAGCTTATTGTCATAGCTGATTTTTACGGTCAGCTTATCACCATTTTCAATCTCGCTTTCCTTATTCAGCTCCAGCTCGATGCTCTCAATGCAGTTTTCCAGATTTTCCAGTTCCTTATAATACTCTTCCCATTTATCCTCGTCAAATGCTCTTACACCCTTTGACTCCTTGTAAGTATTATAAATGAAATCACTATCCAGTCTGGCATATGCCGTACCGTAACCATCATAACCGCTATAGGTTATGGTTACCAGCTCCTCCACATTAATCTTCTCCGGGCGGGATTTGATAAAGATTGCAAGGATTATCACTGCAATCACCGCAATAATTATCGGCATCCCTTTCTTTTTCTTAGTTGCATTTGTTGTATCCATTATTAACTCCTCATATAGTAAATATTTATAAGCCCATTACGGCACCTATATCATGATATTAGGTATCAAACCGAACCTTCATATATGCTTTAATCTCCTCCACACACTTGTCAAAGCCAAGCTTAGAGCTGTTTAAGCATAAGTCATAGTTTCTGGCATCGGTCCACTCTCTGCCGGTATGATATTTGTAATATCCGGCACGCTGTCTATCCGTCTTTTCAATGAATCTCTCCAGCTCTTTCCCCTTTAAGCTGATTTTCAGGCCCGCCTGCTCCATCTTGAAGTCATGTGGTGCATGAACAAACACGGACAATACATTATCATAATCCTTTAACACATAGTCCGCGCATCTTCCCATGATGACACAGCTCTCAGTTTCTGCAAGCTTTCGAATTATTTTCGCCTGATAGTTAAAGAGATTGTCCTCTGAGGTAAAATCATCACTATCGGGAGAAATCAGCTCTCCGGCATAGGCAGACCTCATGGACTTGAATAACCCCTTTGCCCCGGACACCTTTTCATCATTGGTATTAAACAGTGCAACATTGATACCGCTGTCCTCGCTGGCAAGTACTGCCAGCTCTTTGTCGTAAAAATGAATCCCCAGTTCATTTGCCAGCATTTCACCAACGGTACGACCGCCGCTACCATATTCTCTTGCAATTGTAATTACAATATTCTTCATACTTATAGTTCCTCACTTTTCATACCCTCTGCAACTTTGTGCCGCAGGCGCAAATTGCTAATAACCAAATTCATTTGGTCATTTATTCCCCTAAATAAGCCTTCTTAATGGAATCATCATTTAAAAGGTCTGATGCCTTGCCTTCCAATACGATATTACCGGTCTCCAGTACATAAGCTCTGTCCGCAATGGATAATGCCTTCTTTGCATTCTGCTCTACAAGAAGAACGGTGGTACCGGACTTACTTACTTCCTTGATAATTTCAAAAATTTCATTTACGAAAATCGGTGACAGACCCATGGACGGCTCATCCATTAAAATAATCTTTGGATGAGACATTAACGCTCTGCCCATGGCAAGCATCTGCTGCTCACCACCGGACAAGGTGCCTGCCAGCTGATTCTGGCGCTCCTCCAGTCTTGGAAAACGCTTAAATACCATCTGCAGGGTCTCTTCAATTTCCTGCTTATCCTTTCTGGTATAAGCCCCCATTTTCAGATTCTGAAGAACGGTAAGCTGGGCAAAAACTCTTCTTCCCTCCGGAACATGTGCCATACCCATAGAAACAATTCTGTGTCCCGGAACCTTTGTAATATCCGTTCCTTCAAATACCACACTACCCTTCTTCGGGGAAAGGAGACCGGAAACGGTGTGAAGGATGGTGGTTTTGCCTGCACCGTTGGCACCGATTAACGCAATAACCTCCCCCTCTTCCACATGAAAGGATACCCCCTTGATGGCCTCAATCATGCCATAATATACCTGTAAGTCTTTTACTTCTAACATTGACATAGAAATCTTTGTCCTTTCTAACTCCCGCAAATTTTGGTCCGCAGGAACAAATTTACCATTGAAAAGTCCTCGCATATATGGGTCTTCTCATTTTTATTCTCCTAAATAAGCTTTAATAACCTCAGGGTTACTTAAAACCTCTTCCGTCTTACCCTGGCAAAGAACACGACCAAAATTCAGAACGGTAAGCTCCTCACAAATACCACTTACCAGCTTCATATCATGCTCAATTAAGAGAATGGTCATATCAAAATGCTCACGAACAAAACGAATGGTATTCATCAGTTCAATGGTCTCGTTTGGATTCATTCCTGCCGCCGGCTCATCCAAAAGAAGGAGCTTGGGATTGGTGGCAAGAGCTCTTGCAATCTCCAGCTTACGCTGCTTTCCGTAAGGTAAATTGGAGGCAAGGGTATCCTTCTCTCCATCCAAGTCAAATACCTTTAATAATTCCAGTGCCTTCCCATCCATTTCCTTTTCCACCTTCTTATAGGACGGCAAACGGAAGATTCCTGCAAAAGTACTGTAGGACATCTGGTTGTGAAGACCTACCTTCACATTATCCAGTACGGATAACTGCTTAAATAAACGAATATTCTGGAAGGTTCTGGCAATACCTGCACGGTTTATATCAATGGTCTTTTTGCCGGTAATGTCCTGACCATCCAAAAGAATTACACCTTCATTGGGCGTATAAACGCCTGTTAATAAGTTAAATGCGGTGGTTTTACCGGCACCGTTAGGACCGATTAAACCATACAGACATCCCTTTTCAATTTTAATACTGAAATCATCCACCGCTCTAAGACCGCCAAACTGGATACCTAAATTACGAACCTCTAATAATGCCATTAGTTCTTACCTCCTTTTGCGGTTTTCTTAAAGCCCTTAAAGCCATGCTTTTCTCTCCATTCAATACAAGCCGGTGCCCAGTTAAAGAGCATCATGCCGATTAAGAGAATTGCATAAATCAGCATACGGTAGGTCTGCAGCTCACGTAAAAGCTCCGGAAGCGCTGTTAAAAGCACTGCTGCGATTACAGAGCCTCTGATATTACCGATGCCACCCAGAACCACGAATACCAAAATCATGATGGACATGTTGTAACCGAAATTCTTCGGAAGTGCTGTTAAGGTTGCCAGATTATGTGCATATAATACACCTGCAACACCTGCAAGTGCCGCAGAAATGGTAAATGCAAGCAGCTTATACTTGGTAATGTTGATACCAACAGATTCTGCTGCAATGGTATTGTCCCGGATAGCCATAATCGCACGTCCCGTTCTGGAATTCACCAGGTTCAGTACAATGAACAGAGTGATTAAAAGCAACACAATCCCCCAGGTAAAGGTGGAATTCATAGGGGTACCGGTAATACCCTGGGCACCCTTCACGATGGTCTCTCCACCTTCTTCCAATCCAAGGTCAAGATTACTGGTAATGGAAAAATGGAATCCCTTTGAATCCCTGCCAATATACAATACATTGATAACATTCTTAATAATTTCGCCGAACGCAAGGGTTACAATAGCAAGATAATCCCCCTTTAATCGAAGCACGGGGATACCGATTAAGAATCCAAAAAGCGCCGAACAGAGAGCACCTACAATAATTGCAAGAGTAAAACGAAGGGGGGTAATGGTAATCACATTCACCATGCACTTTGAGAAAAATGCACTGGTAAAAGCACCGATACACATAAATCCTGCATGTCCCAGGGACAACTCGCCCAAAATACCTACCGTAAGATTTAAGGAAACTGCAAGAATGGAATATACACAAAGGGGTACCAGCAAACCATTCAATAAGCTGCTGATTCCAATAGTTCCCTTTAGAAGCATCATAATCAGGTAGGCTGCAATTACGATACCGTATGTAATCAGATTGGATTTCTGAATTTTTGTTAAGTTCATCTTCTTCATACTTTAAACCTTCTCCTGAATATTTTTGCCTAAAAGTCCTGTTGGTTTCACCAAAAGAACAATGATAAGTACAGAGAACACAATGGCATCTGCCAACTGGGAAGAAATATAAGCCTTACCAAGAATCTCAATAATCCCTAATAAAACACCACCGATAAATGCTCCCGGAATGGAACCGATACCACCAAATACTGCTGCAACGAATGCCTTAATACCGGGCATGGAGCCGGTATATGGGGTCAGAGAAGGATATGCAGAGCAAAGAAGCATACCTGCTACCGCAGCAAGACCGGAACCTATTGCAAAGGTAAGCGCGATGGTACCATTTACGTTAATACCCATCAGCTGTGCCGCACCCTTGTCCTCGGATACCGCAAGCATTGCCTGACCTGCCTTGGACTTCTTAATGAACAACATCAGCACCGCCATAATGATGATACTGGTTATAATGATAACTACGGTTTCACCGGAAATATTAATCTGACCGTCCGCCAAAGAAATCGGATCTAAGGCAACAATAGAAGAAAAATTCTTCGCATTAGCACCAAAGATTAATAAAACCACATTCTGAAGCAGATAGCTGACACCGATTGCTGTAATAAGTACCGCAAGTGGTGACGATGCCTTACGAAGGGGCTTATAAGCCACTCTTTCGATTAACATACCAAGTAATGTACATAGAACGATTGCCGCTACAATACCCACAATTGTAGGAAGTCCCAGCGTGGTACAAATGGTAAATACCGTAAATGCTCCAATCATAATAACGTCTCCGTGTGCAAAGTTCAGCATCTTTGCAATACCGTAAACCATGGTATAGCCAAGAGCAATCAGCGCATACACACTGCCAAGACTGATTCCGTTGATTAAATAATTAAGAAAACTCATACTTCCTCCCGCCTGGTAAATTTCAAAACTCAATAATATGCAATATTATATCATTTTTTCATACATAATACAACAAAAAAAGAAGGCCACCGACCGTGACCTTCTTCCTATTATTCCATATTATAAAGCGCTGTAAGCACCATCCTTGATGATAACTGCCTTAGGAGCCTTGTTGGGTTCACCGGACTCTTCCCAAGTCATACCTGCACCTGTTAAACCATCAACGGTAATCTGAACCATAGCTGCCTTCAATGCTTCACAAAGATCAGAGTTGCTCATGGAAGGCTTAGCATCCGCTTTCTCCAAAGCTGCCTTTAAAGCATATACTGCATCGTAAGCATCCGCTGCGAACTGGTTAGGAATATCATTATACTTTTCCTGATATGTAGCAACGAACTTAACAGTTAAATCATCGGTAGCATCTGCTGCGAAAGGAGTTAATAACATAACGCCCTCTGCCAACTCGGTGTCAAAACCTTCTACAGTTAAAAGACCATCTAAACCATCACATCCGAAGAAAATAGGATCAAATCCCAAAGAGGCTGCCTGAGTTAAAATAGCAGCAGCAGCTTTGTAGTAAATGGGTAAGAATACTAATTCAGCACCAGCATCCTTAGCCTTCTGTAACTGCACAGAGAAATCGGTTGCACTGTCAGCGGTAAATGCCTCAGCTGCTACAACCTCGAAGGGCTGATTAGCTGCTTCTGCAACAAAGCTTTCATAGATACCAGCAGAATAGGTTGTTGAGCTGTCATAGATAACTGCAACCTTAGAAGCTACAGAATTCTGTCCAATGTACTGTGCAGAAGCCTTACCCTGATTAGGGTCAGAGAAGCATACACGGAATACGTTAGCAGGCTCTACACATTCTACAGCAGAACCTGAAGGAGTTAACTGGAAAATATTGTCCTGAGAAGACATAGCTGCTACTGCGATACAAGGGTCGGAAGTGGTAGAACCAACAACCATCTGTACACCCCAGTCCTTTAATGCATTGTATGCATTTACAGACTTCTCAGCATCGTGCTCATCATCCTGGAACTTGTACTCAATCTGATATCCGTTGATACCGCCGGCTGCATTGATTTCATCAATTGCAATCTGCATACCATTCATAACTGCCTGACCATAAACTGCTGCATCACCGGTGATTGGTCCGATACCACCAATCTTAAATGCAGTTGCATCAGCATTACCGTCATTGCCACCATTACCGCCACATGCGGTCAAAGAAGACATTACCATTGCAGCCGCTAAAACTACACTGGCAAACTTGGTTGACTTTTTCATAAATAAAATCCTCCTGAAAAACTTTTGTTTATAGATGATTTCGTACATTACTGCACGCACTCACTTTAACTTTTCATCATGATAAACTATGAAACTGACTTTGTCAATAAAAATTTATCAATCAAATCGACTCAGGATCCACCTGTTGTCCGTCTCTCCAGATTCTTTCCAAATCGTAAAGTAATCTGTTTTCCTTATCAAATACGTGTACAATTACATCACCGAAGTCCATTAAAATCCAGTTGGCGGTATCATAGCCTTCCACCTGCCTGGAGGGATGTCCTGCTCTTCCAAGCTTCTCATCCACATTGTCCGCAAGGGCCTGAATCTGACTTCTGTTACTGCCCCCTGCGATAATAAAATAGTCTGCTATTACAGATACCTCACTGATATCAATCACCTTGATATCTTCTGCCTTTTTATCCTCTAATGCTTCAATGGCAAGCTTTGCCATCCTTCTTGAAATCTCGTTCATATATGCTCCTTTACTTATATAATCTAACGATTCAGATAGCTCTAAATAGCTTTCATGTAATAATCATAAGTTTTCTGTGTCATATCATCCACCGGCTTGTCCGATGCCTTCAGATGCACAAGTGTATCCTCCAGCACCTTTAGAAGTGCTTTATCGATATCCTTATAAATAAGCTCACGAATCAGCGAAAGATTGGGGGCCTTATCCCTTCCCGGCTCCATATAATCGGAAAGAAATATGATTTTCTCAAGAAGTGTCATCCCCGGATGCCCTGTAGTATGATAACAGATGGCACTTAAAATTTCTTCATCCTCCACCCCATACTTTTCTTTTGCAAGGAAGGCTCCTACCTTTCCGTGCAATAACGAACCGGGATTTTTTACCTCCGTTTCGGAAGTGGGCAAATCATTTTTCTTACAGATTTTCAAAAGCTCCTCCCCGGATAAATGCTTGGCGCAATCATGAAGATAGCCCGCAATGAGAGCCTTTTCCACATCTGCCCCGTGGCACATGGCAAGAGACGCCGCCGTGTATGCCACACCAATAGTATGCTCAAGGCGGGAGTTTTTCTGCACCTCATCCATTTCCTTCCGAAGCTTTATAATATCAATTTCCTTCATACAGGTTATTCTCCTCAATGAATTTCCGCACATTCTCCGGCACCTGAAAACGAATGGATTTTCTTTCCCGAATACGTTTCCTGATATCGGAGGAGGAAATGTCTATGGTAGGAAAGGAAATAAGTTCTACCTCTCCACCATATTCCCCCAATAAATACTCCTTTTGCTCCCGAAGCCTTTCATAGGAAACACTATCTCTGGTCACCACCACAAGGGTGGCATTTGCCATAATAACACCGGGAGACTTCCACTTATGAATACTCAAAAATGAATCCGCACCCATGAGAAAGTAAAATTTAGCACCGGCGTATAGCTTTTTCAATTCCGGCAAGGTTTCACAAGTGTATGTGTTGCCCTCCCTGCTAATTTCCACATCCGAGCATTCAAACTCCTCCGCGTCTGCAATGGCCAGCTCCACCATTTTAAGGCGTATTTTCCCGCTCAAAATCTCATTGGAATCCTTCATATAAGAATTACCGGTAGGAATAAACAGCACCTTGTCCAGACCACAGGCATCTAAGGCGTACTCTGCAAGTAACAAATGTCCTGTGTGTACAGGGTTGAAGGTCCCTCCCATAATGCCGATTTTCATGCCTTTTTCCATCCTATCATCATCCTATTTGGGAAGCTCAATTTTTTTATTGTCCTTATTCTCTTTGTATAACACAATTTTCTTACCAATTACCTGCACTACGGTAGAGTGGGTTCTTTCCGCAACCATCTGCGCAATCTCTCTGGGGTCATCAAAGCAGTTTTTCAGTACGGAAATCTTAATCAGCTCTCTGGTATTAAATGCTTCCCCGATTGCCTGGGTAAGCTCCGGTGTAAGGGAAGATTTACCAATCTGAAAAATGGGTTGCAGGGTACTTGCAAGGCTCATTAAATAAGCTCTCTGTTTGCTGGTAAAGTTTGCCATATTTTCCTCCTATTTATAGTAATCAAAGGATAGACCGTACATTCTTACGGTATCACCTTCGGAAATTCCAAGGTTCTCAAGTTCTTCTAAAATACCGTTCTCCTTCAGGAAGTTCTGGAAGAAGGTAAAGCCCTTCTCGCTCTCTAGGTTGGTGTAACCAAGCATCTTTTCGATACGGGGGCCTTCTACCACATACTCGTCCTCTTCCTCGTCGTACACTACGGTATAAGGCATATCGCCGTAGCCTGCAGGTGCGTCCGGGAAATACTCCTGTGCAAATACAGTAGGCTCCTCATCAATCTCCTGAAGCATATTATATACTTCGTAAAGTAAGTCCTTCAAATTCTGACCGCTGACTGCTGAAATGGGGAATACCTTGATGCCCCGGGGCTCAAATTCTGCTTTCAGTCTGTCAATAGGACTCTCACTCTCTCCATCCTCGTAAATAGCGTCAATCTTATTAGCTGCAATTACCTGAGGACGGTTTGCAATGTCCGGATTATAGGCCTCTAATTCCTTATTGATGGCATATATATCCTCAATGGGGTCTCTTCCTTCGGTACCGGCTGCATCCACAATGTGAATGATGACCTTTGTTCTCTCAATATGACGAAGGAATTCATGTCCAAGACCAACACCTTCGGACGCCCCTTCAATAAGTCCCGGAATATCCGCAATCACAAATCCACCGGTTCCCTCCAAATCCACCACTCCAAGGTTAGGATTTAAGGTAGTAAAATGATAGTTTGCAATCTTCGGTCTTGCATTGGTGACTACGGATAAAAATGTAGATTTGCCTACATTTGGAAAACCTACAAGTCCCACATCCGCAATTACCTTAAGCTCTAAAATCAGCTCTAACTCCTGCGCCTCCTGACCGGGCTGGGCATACTTGGGAGCCTGCATGGTAGAGGTAGCATAGTGCTGGTTACCATTACCGCCCTTGCCGCCCTTTAACAGAATCACACGCTTGTTATCGCCAGACATATCCGTAATGACCTGACCGCTCTGAGCTTCTTTTATTACCGTTCCCTCAGGAACCTTAATGACAATGTCACTGCCGTTCTTACCATGACAGTTCTTCTTGCCGCCTTCTTCGCCGTTTTCGGCCTTGTACTTACGGATGTGCCTGAAATCAATCAGGGTATTTAAGCCTTCGTCCACTTCAAAGATGACATCTCCGCCCTTACCGCCGTCCCCGCCATCGGGACCGCCGTTAGGAACGTATTTTTCTCTTCTAAAGGATACATGACCGTCTCCGCCCTTACCGCTTTTCACAAAAATCCGCGCTCTATCTACAAACATTTTGGCTCTCCTTTCTAATCTTGAAAAAAGGGCTTCAAACAATGTGTTTGAAGCCCTGGTGATTTTGTGCTTATTTCTCTACAGGATATACGGAAGCCTGTTTCTTATCTCTTCCCTTTCTTTCGAACTTAAGAACACCATCAACTAAAGCAAATAATGTATCATCGCCACCGATACCAACATTAACGCCCGGATGAATCTTAGTTCCACGCTGTCTGTAAAGAATGTTACCAGCCTTAACGAACTGTCCGTCAGCTCTCTTCGCACCTAATCTCTTAGACTCGGAATCTCTACCGTTCTTGGTAGAACCAACACCTTTTTTATGAGCAAAGAATTGAAGGTTCATATTTAACATAGGTCTACACCTCCTCGAATTTTACTTGTAGGAATTTGTTTCCGTAGGTCTTCGAAAGATTTTCTAATCCGAAAACCATGGAATCCATAATAATTACGGATTCTTTTTGTAGACTGCTATTAAAATCACATTTGATAAATCCCGTTTCGTCATTGGTTACCACTGTCATATCTTCGTTATGTAATTCTTCCATAGTATTAATTGCATTAATAACTAAAGCAGATATTGCACTACATAAGATATCAGGTTTCCCTCTTTTCGCATATTCGGCGTGACCGATTGTGGTAAAGCCTTTATATGCACCGGATGCAGTCTTACAAATCGTAATTGTTGTCATATCACACGGTCCTTTAAATTAAGAACAATTAAGCATTAATCTTGTCAATTTTAACCTGAGTGTATGCTTGTCTATGACCATTCTTCTTGTGGTAACCGGTTTTTC